>CADCUU010000504.1 GCA_902805995.1 uncultured Rubellimicrobium sp. | reverse complement strand
CTTTCCCGGCTGGGCGGCGCTTGTCGCGGGGCAGGGGCGGCGGATCGGGACCCTGGAAGGGCGCGTGGAGGAACTGGCCGCGCGGCTGAGCCACGACCACGACCTCGCGCAGTCGCTCCACCGCGTGATCTCCGGCGTGACGGCGATCCGGTCCGCGTCGGGCATCCTGGCGGAGAACCCGGACCTCGACCGCGACTGGCAGGCCCGCTTCCTCGGCAACATCCGCGCCGACAGCGAGGCCCTGGCCGAGGCGAGCCGCGCTCTCACCCGTTTCCTTGAGGCGCCCTCGGAGGCGCTGCCCACGCTGTCCCCGCAGGAGGAGGCGGAGCGCTGGCTCGACGCCCGCGACCACCACCTGCCGGAGGTGGAGCAGGGCGGCCTGCCGCTTGACCTCCCCGGCGGGGCCGCGGGCGCGGTGCTGCGCGCCTGGCTGGACGTCTATGCCGCCGACGCGAAGTCGCTGCCCCTCGGCCCCTTCGCCCAGGCCGCGCGGGAGGAGGAGCACGATCCCGCGCGCCTCGCCCGGCGGCTGGGGGCGCCGCTGCCGCAGGTGTTCCGCCGCCTTGCCGCGCTGCCGCCGGGCCATGCGCGTCTGGGCCTCGCCATCGCGGATGCGAGCGGGAGCCTGCTGCATCTCAAGGCCCTCGACGGCTTGGGGCCCGCGCGGTCGGGCGGCTGCCCCATCTGGCCGCTGTTCGAGGCCTTCGCGCAGCCCGGGCGCGGCCTCCGGGCCTTTGCCGCGCTGCCCGGCCAAGGCGCGCCGCGCCTCCTCTGCCATGCCGTCGCCGCCCCGGCGGAGGAGCCCGGCTGGGACGCCGCCCCACGGATCCATGCGACCATGATCTTTGCCCCCGCCGCGCCGGACCAGGGGCCGGGCGACCGCCTCGTCGGGCCGACCTGCCGCTTATGTGCCCGAAAAACCTGCCCCGCGCGGCGCGAAGCATCGATCCTTGGTTGACCAACGGCTTCGCCCCCTGCGACAGTCCCCGTCACCCGCAGCCTGGGGAGGAGACCTGTGGGACGCCGCCTTCTGCTCATCGAAGATGAGCCCAACATCATCGAGGCGCTGAGCTTCATCCTCACGCGCGCAGGGTGGACCGTGCACACCCATTCCGACGGCGCCACGGCGGCGGCGCGCGTCCGCACCGGCCACCCGGAGGTCGTGATCCTCGACGCCATGCTTCCGGGCCGGTCGGGCTTCGACATCCTGCGCGACCTGCGCGCCGATCCGGCCACGGTGGCGATCCCGATCCTGATGCTCACCGCCCGAGGTCAGGAGAAGGACCGCGAGCTTGCCCTGCGGCTGGGCGCCACGCAGTTCATGACCAAGCCCTTCGCCAACGCCGAGGTCGTGGCCGAGGTGGGCCGGCTCGCCGGGGACTGAGGAATGGCGCCCCATCCGCCCCGGCCGGTCTTCCTCGCCCCCGCCTCCTACCGGCAGAAGCGCCTGCGGGATGCCGCGCGCCTTTTGCCCGCGCTGGGCGCGGCGCTCCTCCTCGTGCCGCTCCTCTGGTGGCCGTCCGACGAGCCTGCGGGCGTGAGCAACTCCGCCGCGCTCCTTTACGTGTTCGGCATCTGGGCGGGCCTCATCCTCGGGGCCTTCCTGCTCGCCCGCGCTCTCCGTCCCGAGGAGGGCGACGAACGGGCGGAGGAGCCATGAGCCTTAGTCCCAACATCATCATCGCCGTGTCGCTGGGCTATGTGGCGATGCTCTTCGCTGTGGCCTTCGCGGCCGAGAAGCGGGCCCAGGCGGGGCAGGGCGGCTGGCTGCGTTCCCCGCTCATTTATACGCTGTCGCTGTCCATCTACTGCACGGCCTGGACCTTCTACGGCGCGGTGGGCTACGCGGCCCGCTCCGGCCTCGAATACCTGACGATCTATCTCGGGCCCTCGCTGGTGATGGTGGGCTGGTGGTGGATCCTGCGCAAGCTCGTCCGAATCGGGCGCACGCAGCGCATCACCTCCATCGCCGACCTCGTCTCCTCGCGGTTCGGGAAGTCCGCTCCCATAGGGGCGATCGTGACGCTGATCGCGGTGGCGGGGGTCACACCCTACATCGCGTTGCAACTCCAGTCGATCTCCCTCACTTTCGCGGCCTTTGCGGGGAGCATGGACGGCAGCACCGCCGACCCCGCCTTCATCGCGCTCTGGTCGGCGGTGGGGCTCGCGGTCTTCACCATCGTCTTCGGGACCCGCAACCTCGACCCGGCGGAGCGTCACAACGGCATCGTCATGGCCATCGCCGTCGAGGCCGCCGTCAAGCTCGGCGCTCTCCTCGCCGTGGGGGTCTTCGTGGTCTGGGGCCTTGGCGGCGGCCTCGGGGGCACGCTGGAGAGGATCGACCGCGCGCCGATCCCGATGTGGGGCGGCGACGGGGGCCGCTGGGTCGGCCTGACCTTCCTGTCCGCTGCGGCCTTCCTGACGCTGCCCCGCATGTTCCACGTCCTCGTGGTGGAGAACGAGGGCGACCGGCACCTCGCCGTCGCCTCCTGGGCCTTCCCCTTCTACGTCCTGCTGATGAGCCTGTTCGTCGTGCCCATCGCGGTGGTGGGGCTCGAACGGCTGCCCGCGGGATCGAACCCCGACCTCTTCGTGCTGACCCTCCCCATCGCCGAAGGGCATGGCGGGCTCGCGCTCCTCGCGTTCCTGGGGGGATTCTCCTCGGCCACCTCCATGGTCATCGTGGCGACCATCGCGCTGGCCACGATGATCTCGAACCACATCGTCGCGCCCCTCTGGCTTTCGGTGCGCGGGCCTGACGAGGTCGCGCGCGACCTGCGCGTCACCATCTTGCTCGCGCGGCGCGTCTCCATGGCCGGAGTGCTGGGGCTGGGCTACCTTTACTTCACCCTGGCGGGGACCGGCGTGGCCCTGTCCTCCATTGGCCTCATCGCCTTTGCCGGGGTGGCGCAGATTTTGCCCGCCATGATGGGCGGCATCTTCTGGCGTGGCGCGACGGCGGCCGGGGCCGGGGCGGGACTCGTGATCGGGGCCGCGATCTGGGCCTGGACGCTGTTCCTGCCCGCCTTCGGCGACGCCCTTCTTTCCCCGGCTGTGCTCCGGAACGGCCCCTGGAGCATCGACTGGCTGCGGCCCCGCGCGCTCTTCGGAATCGAAGGGGTGGACCCGCTTCTCCACACGGTCATCTGGTCGCTGGCCCTCAACGCCCTGGCCTTCGTGGGCGTGTCGCTGATCACTTTCCCGAAGCCCCTCGAACGGCTTCAGGGCGTGGTCTTCGTCAACGTCTTCGAGCGCGTGGGCTCCGACCGCGCCTGGGCGCGGAGCGGCGCGGAGACCGAGGATCTTCTGGTGCTCGCCCAGCGCGTCCTGGGGACCGAGGAGGCGCTCGACCTCTTCCGGCGCGAGGCCGGGCGGCAGGGCAAGTCCGGTCACCTCCCCGACGCGACGCCCGCCTTCCTCCAGCGACTGGAGCGCGAGTTGGCGGGCAGCGTGGGAGCCGCCGCCGCCCACGCGCTGGTGGGGCAGCTCGTCCAAGGGCCCGGCGTTTCCGTGGAGGACCTGATGGCCGTGGCCGACGAGGCGCAGCGCATCCTGGAGGTCGCGGCCCGCCTGGAGGCCAAGTCCGAGGAGCAGGAGCGCACCGCCCGCGCCCTGCGGGAAGCGAACGACAAGCTCACCCAGCTCGCCACCCAGAAGGACGGCGTCCTAAGTCGCATCAGCCACGAGCTGCGGACGCCCATGACCTCCATCCGCTCCTTCTCCTCCCTCCTCGCGGAGGAGAACCTGCGCCCCGAGGAGGCTCAGCGATTCGCGCGCATCATCGAGACCGAGGCGCAGCGCCTGACGCGGCTTCTCGACGACCTGCTCGACCTATCGGTGCTGCGCAGCGGGCATGTCAGCCTCAAGGTCCAGGAGGGCCTGCTGTCCGAGGTCATTGACCGCGCTCTGCTGTCGGCCGGCGTGGGGCAGGGGCGGCTTGGCATCCTGCGCGACCCCGGCAGCGAATCGGTCCCCGTGCGCACGGACCTCGACCGCCTGGCGCAGGTCTTCATCAACATCGTGTCGAATGCTGCGAAGTACTGCGACTCGGACCGGCCGCAGCTCTCGATCTCCGTCAAGGCGCGCGGGGGGCAGGCCATCGTGGACTTCGTGGACAACGGCAGCGGCATCCCCGTCTCGGAGCGGGACTTCATTTTTGAGTCGTTCGCCCGCCTGTCGCGCCGCAACACGTCCGGGCCGGAGCCCGGGGGCGCGGGCCTCGGCCTCGCCATCTGCCGCGAGATCATGGAGCAGATGGGCGGCTCCATCGCCTACCTGCCGGGGCAGGGCGGCGCGGCGTTCCGGGTGGTACTTCCCGAAACCCTCGCCGCGGCGGCGGAGTAGCAGGGGCAGGGGGCACCGGACGTCGCCCTTGGCCTGCGATCCAGCATGGGCAGCGTTCCTGCGCCGCGCCGTCGAAACGCGAAGGGGCCCCCGACCGGGAGCCCCCAAAGCGACCTGCGAACAGGCTCAGTTCTTGGCGTGTTCGCCTGACAGCGACAGCTCCATGAACTTCGTCGTCAGCGCGTCGGTCATGCCCAGCAGCGTCTGGAAGGTCTTCTCCTCCTCGCGCAGCGTCTGCTCGTAGATGGCGACATGGTGCTGGTGCCCGGTCGCTTGGGCCATCGCGATCAGCGAACGGTAAGTCGCCTGCTCGAACGCCTCGAAGGCGACGTTGGCGAAGTGGTTCTTCATGATCTCGTCGGACATGACGGAATGCATGATCGCGGCCATGTTCCCCGACATCTGGGTCGCCACATCCTTCACCACGGAAGGACCGGAACCCAGCTCGGCCAGGATGCCGTCGAGGCGCTGGATCTGCGCCTCCGTCTCCGCTCCGTGCAGGCGCAGCACGGCTTCGACCTCCGGGTAGGACTCGATGCGCTCCAACTGACGGTTGATGAGCTGGGTCGCCTGCTTCTCCAGGGCGTGGGCGCTCTGGATGCCCATCACGTAGCTCTGCTTGGCCTCCTCGGAGGTCATGGTCCCCGCGGACGACGTCTGGTCGTAAGCCATGGTTGGTCTCCTCTGGCATGTGTCTTCGCGACACAACGCCGAAGCGGACCATGAGTTCGAGGGCAGGGCGCCCCCGAGTCGATCACGTTTGAGCGGAGTCGAGCCGAGGCCGCAGCGCCGAGAGGTCGTAGCCCGCGCGCGCCGTGGCCGACAGGATGTCGTCCGCCGGCATCCGCCCCGCCTGGGCAAGGGACCAGAGGATGGAGCTTCGCGTGCCCGAGGCGCAGTAGGCCAGGACCGGCCCGTCGCCCAAAGCCGCCGCCTGCGTGGCGATCCGCTCGGGCGTCATGGTCGGATGCGTCACCGGGTTGTCGATGAAGCGCAGCCCCGCCGCCTCCGTCGCGACGCGCATGATCTCGGAGGACAGCTCCATCGGATTCTCGGCGTCGGGCCGGTTGCAGACCAAGGTGCGGAAGCCCTGGGCCGCGATCTCGGGCAGGTCCTCGGGCTCGATCTGGGGCGAGACGGCGTAGTCGGGGGTGATGCGGCGAATGTCCATGCGCCGAACCCTAGCGCCCCCCTTTCCTGCCGTCGAGGGCTCAGCCCAGCATCACGCCGAACACGACCAGCATCAGACCGATGAAGGAGCACAGAAGCGCTCCCAGGTTCACCGGCAGCGCCCGCTGGAGCCTCGCCCGCAGGGCCTCGTCCGTCAGCCCCGCACGGCGGGCGCGCACCACGAGCACGATGCTCCAGACCACGCCCAGGAGCCCCAGGAGCGTGATGAGGGCACCGATCCAGACCAGGACTTCCATGCGCGATTCCTTGCCGCCGTGTCCCCGGCGCCTACCCCGACCGGGCATCTGGCGCAAGCGCTTGCCGGGCGACCCCCCGGGCGGCTACCCGTGGTCCCCGAGCAGTCCCGGCAAGAGGAGAATCCCATGCCCCCCCACCTGTCCGTGGTCGAGACCGAACCCGTTCCCGGCGACGAGATCCGCGCCTTCATCGAGCGCGCGGAAGCGCTGGAGGCCCAGCGCAAGGACCTGGGCGAGGAACTGAAGGAGGTCTTCGCCGAAGCCAAGGGCCGCGGCTACGACGTCAAGATCCTCAAGAAGATCATCTCGATGCGCAAGCGCGACAAGGACGACCTCGACGAGGAGGAGGCCATCCTCGAACTCTACAAGCAGGCCCTCGGCATGGCCTGAGGGAGGCGTGCCCATGGCCTGGATCATCCTGGTCCTCGCCGGTCTCTTCGAGATCGGCTGGGCCGTGGGCCTCAAATACACCGAAGGATTCACGCGCCTCTGGCCCAGCCTCTGGACCGTGGGCGCGATGGTGCTGAGCCTCTCACTTCTGGGCCTCGCGCTCCGCACGCTGCCTCTCGGCACGGCCTACGCGATCTGGACGGGAATCGGCACGGTCGGCACGGCGCTCCTGGGCATCTGGCTCTTCGGAGAGCCAGCCACAGCGCTCCGCCTCCTCTGCATCGGACTGATCCTCGCGGGCATCGTCGGGCTCAAGCTCGTCTCCCCGCACTGACGGCCGAGGCGCCACGCCTCGACAGGCGCAACCGCTTGGGCTAGGCCCCGCGCATGGCTGACCATATCGCTCAGGATAGCGCGCCCGGTCGGAGGGCGTGGACTCGGCTCGACCTCTGGTCGGCCCTCGCCGTGCTGATCGCCGCGCTGGTCCTCCTTCCGGTCGCCTCCGTCCTCTGGATCGCGCTGACCGGAGGGAGCGGGGACATCTGGCCCCATCTGCTGTCCACCACGCTGCCGCGCTACGTTTCCAACACGCTGGTCCTGATGGCGGGTGTCGGGGTCCTCACCGCAGCGGTGGGGACCGGCGCGGCCTGGCTCGTCACGATGTACCGGTTCCCCGGTCGGGGCTGGCTGCAATGGGCGCTTCTCCTGCCGCTCGCCGTCCCGGCCTATGTGGGCGCCTACGCACTCGTGGACTTCCTCGAATACGCGGGCCCCGTGCAGCGCGGCCTCCGCCTCCTCTTCGGGTGGGAGACGGCGCGCGACTACTGGTTCCCCCAGATCCGCACGCGCGGCGCGGCGATCCTCGTCCTCTCCGGCGCGCTCTATCCTTACGTCTACCTTCTTTGCCGCGCCGCCTTCCGCGAGCAGTCCGGCGCGGTGTTCGAGGTCGCCCGCGCGCTCGGCGCCGGCCCCTGGGCGCGGTTCTGGCGCGTGGGCCTGCCGCTGGCCCGCCCCGCCATGGCCGCGGGTGCGGCGGTGGTCATGATGGAAACGGTGAACGACTTCGGTGCGGTGGAGTTCTTCGCGGTCCAGACCCTCACCACCGGCATCTTCTCGGTCTGGCTCCAGGCGGGCAACCTTCCGGGGGCGGCGCAGATCTCGGCCTGCGTGCTCACGCTGGTGGTGATCCTCGTCACCCTGGAGAAGCTCAGCCGCAGCCGCAGCCGGACCCATGCTTCGGCCCGCGCGATCCGTCCGGTGACACCGCAGGAGCTTCGGGGCTGGCGCGCCTGGGCCGCCTGGGCGGCCTGCCTGCTCCCGTTCCTGGGGGGCTTCGTCCTCCCGGTCTCGGTCCTCTTGTCTAACTCCTTCGACGCGGAGCAGTGGGTGGAGCCCGGCCTCCTCCAGGCGCTCCTCCATTCGCTGGGCGTCGGGATCGCGGCATCGCTCCTCTGCGTCACGCTTGCGGTGATGATGGTCTATGGCGCGCGCCTGTCGGGCCGCCGGGTGCCGGTCCTCCTCCTGCCCGTGACGGCCATCGGCTATGCCGTGCCTGGGGCGGTTCTGGGAATCGGCGTGCTGATCCCGCTCGCAGCCTTTGACAATCAGCTGGCCGACCTGATCCTGAGCGTCACCGGAGGCGACCCCGGCCTCCTCCTCACCGGCACCGCCGGAGCGCTGACGCTCGCCTATGTCGTGCGCTTCTTCGCAATCTCCCAAGGGACGGCGGACGCGGCACTGGCGCGCATCTCCCCATCCGTGCCGATGGCCGCCCGCTCGCTGGGCCGGTCGGCGGGCGCGACGCTCCGCGCCGTGCACCTCCCACTCGCTCGGGCCTCGCTGGGCTCCGCGCTGCTCCTTGTCTTCGTGGACTGCGTCAAGGAGCTGCCCGCCACACTGCTCCTGCGGCCCTTCGGCTTCGACACGCTGGCCACTCGCGTCCATGCGAAGGCGAGCCTTGAGCAACTGAGCGAAGCCGCCCCCGCCGCCCTGACGATCACCCTCGTCGGCCTCGTCGCGACCGCCTGGCTCGCCCGCACGAACCGGTGAACCCTCCCCCTACCGGTGGTCCAAGCAGCCAACGTGGTCACATTCAAGACTGTTGCATCCGTTTCGACAGGCTGGCCCACATCGGCGACCCTCGGACCGTGTCGTGGTAAAGATTTGCTGGTGTCCGTAGACACGGATCGCCGTCAAGAGGGCTCACGGCGTCCGCGAGACGATCGCCCACCATGTCAACCGATCGTGGTGGGCGTCACCCAAGATTGCGGGCCGCAACCCGGCATGGTAGGACGCCCAAAGCGCCGGATTAGCACAGCGGTAGTGCAGCGGTTTTGTAAACCGAAGGTCGGGGGTTCGATCCCCTCATCCGGCACCATACTAAACCGGAATGATATGAGGGAATTAGGGTCTTGGGCCCTAGATTTTCCAGTTTCATTCACCCTTTCGTCCACCCTTCATCTTCCGCTTCTGACCGACGTTGGGGTGCTCCGAGGAGAGGCACTTAGCCTGAGAAGTGGTATCGGTAGTCGGTCAGAACTCATCAGCGCACCTCCTGATCTGAGGTCACCATTTGCCTAGCTTCTGTTTCTTGTGGTGAGACGAGGTCGGCATTGATGAAAGAGCCGGCTGAAGGGTGCGGTGAGACATCTTCAGACTTCCTTGGCGGCACTTGGCTGCTTGTAAGCAACTTATCTTGCTTCGGCCGAGTCAGCTGTCAGTGCGCGCATTGAGGTCTGTTCGACTCGTGCAGAACTTCTTCACCGATATCTGTCAGATACTGTTGGCGAAATCGGATCCGCGTAGCTATCGAGCGTTGAAATTGCGACTCTGATAGGAGTGGCACCCAGGTCCTTGCGCCCAGATCGCCCTGTTCCGCCTGTTCCCGCGCAGACGGAGGCGGTCGATCAAGCGGCGTTCCCGCGCGGCAACGCTTACCTGCTCCTTCGCGACCAACTCGGCCCCGTGTTCGACGATGTTGCCTTTGGTGACCTCTATCCCGTCCTGGGCCAGCTGGCCTATGCGCTGTGGCGGCTGGCGCTGGTCACGCCGAAGCGGTCCCGCGAGAACCTTTCCGACCGGCAGGCCGCGGAGGCGGTACGGGCGCGGATCGACTAATAGTACCTCCTGGTCCTAAACTTGGCCGACCCGGACTTCGGCTACAGCATCCTGCGCGACTTCCAGACGCCACTGCTGGCGCATGAGGCCGACGAACGCCTGATCACCAGCGTGCTCGACGCGGCCCGAGGCGCGGGCCTCCTGAAGGCTCGGGGCCGCCAACGCATCGACAGCACGCCTTTACTTGCTGCCGTGCGCGACTGGAACCGGATCGAGTTGCTGGCCAAGACGTTGCGCCCCGCTGAACGCCATCGCCGCCGTAGCGGCCGACTCGCTGCGTCACGTCCCCGAGACGGACTGGCACAAGCGCTACGATCACCGGGTGGAGGAGGCGCGCCTGCCGTCCGCCGGGCCCAAGAGGGACGCCTACGTGGCTCAGGTCGGGGCGGACGGCTTTCGGCTCTTGGACGCGATTGACGCTCCGGGCGCGCCGCCCGAGGCGGCAGCTCTGCCCGCGGTTGCGCTGCTCCGGCGCGTTTGGGACCGGCACTTCGAGCGCCCAGGCGATGGGGGCGGGTCTGACTCCGGCACGCCCGCGCAGGTTCAGCGACGAGCCTTGCAGGGCGAGGTCCGGGCGATCGGATCGAGGCGCCCTACCATGCCGAGGCCCGCTTCCGCGCCAAGAGCGGCAGGGAGTGGACCGGCTACATGGTCCCCCTCACCGAAGCCTGCGGCGCCGGCGCACCAC
>CADCUU010000503.1 GCA_902805995.1 uncultured Rubellimicrobium sp. | reverse complement strand
GGACGGTCAGGCTCGCCCGGAAGGGTCAGGATCAAGTTGCCCAGGCGGTCCGTGCGTGAGGACAGTCCAAGGTCAGAGAGACGGTCGCGCAGCCAACCGGCGACGGCTTCCTCATGGCCTGAGAGGCCGGGGAGGAGGCAGAGCGCCGAGAGGTCGTCGCGGAGGCTCATCGGGCGGCCTTGACGCGGGCCATGAAGTCCTTGGCACGCTCTGGGTCTACTGCGTTCCAAGTGTGACCATCCACCTTGAGCGCGGAGCCCACCACGCAGCCGTCCGCGATGCGCAGGACCTCGGCCACCGTGTCGTGCTTGACGCCGGTGTTGGCGAGGACGGGCGTGGCCGGTAGCACCCGCTTGACGGCTTCAAGGTCCTCCATCCGCGCGGCCTCTCCGGTGATCTGGCCTGAGACGAGGACTGCGTCAGGGATCGAGGAGAAGACGGCGGAGCGGGCGCGGTCGGACAGGGGCCGGCCGTCGAGGCTGTCCGCGAATTCGGCCGAGACGTTGTAGAGCATGGCGAGGTCGCGGCGGCCGAGCCGGTTGCGGTAGCGCATCGCCTCGCCCGCGTCGGGGGCCCAGACGCCCATGTCAGAGGCGTAGGTGCCGGTGAAGATCTCGCGCACGAAGGCAGCCCCGGTGGCGGCGGCGAGGGCCACGGTTGCCATCGGGTCCCAGAGAACATTGACCCCGAACGGCAACGCGATCTCAGGCCGCAGGCGGCCGACGACATACGCCATTGTGGCGGTCGAGGCGGTGTCCACCTTCAACTCATAGGGACGGTCGTTCTCGTTACCGAACATGACGGCGTCCACGCCGGCAGCCTGGAGCGCCTCTAGGTCTGCGCGAGCGCCTTCGATCAGCCCCTCCACCCCGCGTGACTCATCGTAGAGCGGTGCTCCGGGCAGCGCGCCTAGATGGATCATGGCAATGACCGGCTTTGCCGATCCGAACACGCGACGGAACGCGTCGGTCATTTTCTCTTCTACCTCCTCTGCAACGACTAAGATGTCAGCATGGGGGGACGGAGGATGCAACGGGCGACGGGGGCCATGAAAACGTGCGAACATGCCAGGACGGGGGCTGTCAGACAAACTTGGATTAAGCCGGGCAGGGGGCCAGCTATCCTCTGCAGCATGGGCCGGCCAAGCCCGGTCGGTTACTTCAAAACTCACCAGAGGTGATCTGCCTGGCTGTGATGCTTTACGTGCGTCTTCCACTCTCCCTGGCTTTGATGATGTGACCGCCCCCCGACGGCATCGGTGTGCCAGGGTGGTCAGCGACGATCCATAGAGAGGAGCGGTCAGGTCGGAGATTGCCACGGTCGTGAGACAGAATCAGACAACCCAGGGGACCCTGTCAGAAGAACCGCACTTGAGCGGGGCAGGGGGCCCGTAGCCTCTCCGACATGACCCAGCGCAGTCTGTTTCGGCACTTCAGGACCTCGCCTGAGGTGATCCGTCTCGCAATGATGCTGTCTGTGCGCTTCCCGCTCTAGCTCAGGAACGTCGAGGACCTGCTTCCTTGGGAACGCCGACAGACGCGTCGGTTCCGGCGCGTCCCTTCAAGTTAAGCTTCATAGAGCAAAAATCAGGCAACAAGCTTCCGTACGGCATCTCGCGCCGGTGCTAAGGGCGCGTCGGGTCCAAACATGCGGGTCGCGGCCCAAACTCCTTCAAGGAGCAGAAAGACGGCTTCGGCTGCTCCCTCCGGCGCGCCCTGCGCGGCGGCGCGGCGGCGCAGGCTCGCCAGAACCCGCTCC
>CADCUU010000502.1 GCA_902805995.1 uncultured Rubellimicrobium sp. | reverse complement strand
CTGGAGCATCCGCCCGATATGCCAGGGCCCCGGCGTGCAGGTCGTAGCGAGCGTTCCATGCGCGGGCCCGGTGCCGCCCCCGATCATCGTCGTCAGCCCCGAATGCAGCGCGTCGTCGATCTGCTGCGGGCAGATGAAGTGGATGTGGCTGTCGATCCCCCCGGCGGTCAGGATGCGCCCCTCGCCCGCAATGATCTCCGTCCCCGGGCCGATGACGATGGTGACGCCGGGCTGCGTGTCGGGGTTCCCCGCCTTGCCGATCCTCTCGATCCGCCCGTCCTTCAGGCCCACATCGGCCTTGTAGATGCCGGTCCAGTCGAGGATCAGGGCGTTGGTGATGACGGTGTCCACCGCCCCCTCGCTTCGCGCCCGCTGCGACTGGCCCATCCCGTCGCGGATGACCTTGCCGCCCCCGAACTTCACCTCCTCGCCATAGATGGTGAGGTCCCGCTCCACCTCGATCCAGAGATCGGTGTCGGCCAGCCGCACCTTGTCGCCCACGGTGGGCCCGAACATGGCGGCATAATCTCGGCGGGCAATGCGAGCGGGCATGGGCACTCCTTGGTTCCTCGCGCCGGAGTGCGCCCCCGGCCGGCCAGAGTCAAAGCGACGGGGCAGCCAAGGCGGGACGGGCATCCCAGTCCTGCCCACCCCTTGGGCAGTTCGACGGCGACTGCCCAGCAACCGGGCAGGTTGTGGACGGCCCGGCGATCACGCCTTGAACGCCTCGTCCACCTCCACCCCGAGCGCGGTAACGAGGCCGTTCGTCCGCATCGCCATCCCGATCACCTGGAGGAGTTCCCCGTGCATCTCGGGCGTCAGCCCCTTCCCCTTGGCCGCCGCCGTATGGGAATGCACGCAGTAGGCGCAGCCATTGGCGGTGGAGACGGCGATGTAGATCATCTCCTTCACCAGCGGGTCGATCGCACCGGGCCCCATCACCCCCTGCACCCGGTCCCAGACCTCCTTCAGATGCGCGGGGTCGTGGGCCAGCGCCCGCCAGAAGTTGTTGACGTAATCCGTCCCCCTCTTGGCCCGGATGTCGTCAAAGACCGCCCGAGCCTCCGGGGCGGCCTCCTCGTCGCCGAGCAGCGGCACCGTCCCCATCAGAGCATCGCCAGGATGCGCGCGGGCCCGCCGGTGCCCCCTGCATGCTTGGGCGCCCCGATGAAGACCGTGGCCCCCGTCGCGGGCAGCCCATCCAGCCCCGCGAGGTTTTCGATCCCGAACCGCCCGCCCGGCAGCCAGGAATTGTGCACTGCGAAATCCGCCGAGTTGCCGGGGTCGAGGCTCAGCGTGTCCACGCCGATGGAGGCGACGTTCAGCCCCGCCAGCATATCCGTCGCCGCCTTGGAGAAGCCCGGAAAGGCGAAGGCCCCCGCCGCATCCGTGCGATATTCGGGCGTCGCGACCTTGGCCGCCCAGCCCGACCGCATCGCCACGCAGGCGCCCGCTGGAAGTTCCCCGTTCGCGCTCACCCAGGCCTCGATGTCCTCGGGATCGACCGTGGCGTTCGGGTCCTGCGCCGCCTTCTCCGCAATGTCCACGATGCAGAGCGGCGCCATCAGCTGCTCCACCGGCAACTGGTCCACGCTCGCCCCGTCCGCGCTGAAATGGAGCGGCGCGTCGATATGCGTGCCCGAATGCTCCAGGATCGTGAGCTTCCAGAGTTGGTAGCCCGACTCCTCGATCTTCACCGCCCACTCCTTCTGGATGCCCGGCACTCCATCGAAGGTCGGAAATGCCTCGTCGAAGGTGTGGGTCAG
>CADCUU010000501.1 GCA_902805995.1 uncultured Rubellimicrobium sp. | reverse complement strand
GCGAGGCCCACGAGGATCGCGGAGGGGCTCAGCTTCGCATGGGCCGGATCGAAGCCGCCGTTGTAGCCGTGATGCGCCCAGGATCCCGCCATGACGAGGAGGGCGGCGATCCTCTCGCCGTCGAGGATGACCTGATGAAGCCGCACAAGGCCCGCACGGTGAAGGGCGGGGCCCGCATCGCGGAGCGTGGCCTGAAGGAGGCGGTCGTGCAGGACCCCGGCCTCACCCCAGCGGAGCGCGTTGAGGCGGATCAGGTCCTCGATGGCCGGGGCGATCTCCTCCTCCGAGGCGAGGCTCGTGGTGCCGCCGAGCTTGTCGAGCTGCCGTAGGGCATGACGCCAGTGAGAGCGCTGGCGACCCGAGGCGGCGGCCAGGCCGTGCTCTCCTTCAAGGGGGGCGAGCAGGCAGGGGTCGCCGTCCTCCTCCCTGTCGTTCCACCCCGGAGGGGTGTCGGCAAGGAGGGGGGAGTCCGGGGCGAGCTGCTGGAGGTCGATGCGGTCGAACGGCTCCGGCGCGGCTTGGGGCAGGGCCTGGAGGAGGTGCGACGCGTAGGGCGCGTAGGCGGGGTCGAGGAGCGCATCGCCCCGGTCGCTGGGCCCTGTCCCGGCGAGGAGCAGCGCGCCTTCCCAGCAGAAGACGGGGAGAAGGCCCACGAGGCGGTCTCTGTCACGCAGGGCGACCGCGCCGCAGCGGCCCGGCGAGTGATGGCGCGCCCAGGGGAGGAGCCAGGCCGGATGCTGGAACGGCGTCAGGCGGGGGCAGCGGCGCCAGAGGTCGTCCCACTCGGCCTCCAGGGCATGGAGGCCGGAGGGTGGGACGATGAGGACGTCAGGCGGCGAGGTCGGCATATCGGGCAAGGTAGCGGGCGATCATGCGGTCGGCCCCGAAGCGTTCGCAGGCGGTGGCGCGGCAGGTCTCCGGGTCAATTTCGCCTACGCGGGCGATGGCTTGGGCCATGCCCTCCACGCCGTCCACCAGGAAGCCGGTGCGGCCGTGCTCCACTATCTCCGTCAGTGCGCCGCTGGGATAGGCGATGACGGGGGTGCCGGCGGCCAGCGCCTCCATCGCGACGAGGGACGAGGTCTCGCGCGCTTTGGAGGGGAGGAGGAGGCAGGCCGCCGCGGCGAGGAGGTGGCGCTTCCGTTCCCCCTGTACGGGGCCGATCCAGCGGCGACGCCAGGACAGGCGTGGAAGGATCTCCTCGCGCAGATGCGCCTGGTGGGTGGGGTAGGGGAAGCAGGTTCCGGCCATGAAGAACGGGACATGGGCCTCGCGCGCTGCGTCCAGCGCATCGTCGAAGCCCTTCTCGGGGCAGATGCGGCCTAGGGCAAAGGCGTAGTTCCGCCTGCGCGGGGCAGGGCCGGCAAGGTCCACGCCGTTCTCGATGGGCTTGCCCAGCCTCGCGCCGGGCGGAGCGGTGGCGGCCTGCGCGGCGGAGACCGTGTGCAGGACCACATCGGGGCGCACAGGGCTCAAGGCGCCCAGCGGGTACCAGTCGAGCGGCAGGTGCAGTGTCACGAGGACGGGCGGGCCGGAGTCAGGCAGGTAGGCGGGGAAGTCGATGCCGTGGAGGTGGATCACGTCAGGGCGGTGGGCCGCCACGGCTTCAGTGATCCGGGCGCGCACGGCGGCCTGCGCGGCCATGGTCTCGGCCTCGCCGATGCAGGGCGGAACGGGGGGAAGCGCCAGAAGCTCCCCCGCGACCTGCGATCCCTCGGGCGCGATGACCAGCGACCGATGGCCCGCCGCCGCCAGCGCGCGGTCAAGGCGTGCGAGCACCTGCTCGGCCCCGCCGACGGGATCAGCGGTGATGGGCGCGAGCGGATAGGAGACGCTCAGGACCGTGAGGCTCATGATCCAAGGAGGGTTGCGGCATGGCGGCGCCAGTCGGCGGACGTGATGGCCCAGCCCCAGCGGTCGTAGAGCGCCTCGCCCGGAGGAGCGGGCGCGGCAAAGTCGTAGACGGGGGCAGCGCGGATGCGCTCGTCCCAGTGGGGGACCTTGGACAAAAAGGTCCGCTGGCTGCGAAAGCAGCGCAGGGCGCGCTCCCGGCGCTCGCGGTCGTCGTCCGACAGGTCCAGCACCGTCTCAGGCGCAGCAGGGTCGGGCCAGAAGGCGCCAAACACGGGCTCGCCCGCGCGGAGATGATAGCTCGGGAATTCCAGGTGCTCGGGCACCCGGCGGCCCTGATCCCGCAGCCGCGCCAAAGCCACGGCCACGCAGAGCGCCGCCGTGTCGTGGTCGGGATGGCCGTGCTCGTAGGGGTGAGTCAGGACGGCGTCGGCGTCCCAAATGTCGCGGACGAGCTGCGCGACGATGGCCTCGGCGTGCAGGATCGCCTCCTGGTCGGGGTGCCAGTAGCAGCGCAGCTCGGCCGTGCCGCGCATCGCCTGCATGGCGGCGCGCACCTCTTTGCGGCGCATCTCGGCGTAGTCCTCACGCGTGGGGGCACCGGCGCGGTGGGCGTCGGCCATGTCGAAAGGCGCGCCGTCGGTCAGGTGGACGATGCACAGGTCCGGCAGGCGGTCCATGCGGCTCGCGAGGGCCAGCGTCTCGTCATCCGGATGGGCGGCAACCAGCACGATACGGTTGTCCACCGGCTCTCCCCGGGCAAGGCGATCGAGAAGTCCACCCATGGTCAGCGCGCCGCCGCGGCGGGCCCCGGCGCGAGGAGCTCCATGGCGAGGCGGTAGCCCTCCAGGGTTCCCACATCGGCATAAAGCGTCCCGGCGCGCACGCCCACGGCCTCGCCCCCCTGGGCGAGCCAGGCGTTGACGAGGGTGCCCCAGTATTCATCGGGCTCGGGCCGGGCCTTCCAGAAGGCGTGCAACTCGTGGAAGACATGGCCAGGCATCTTGAAGGCGCCCCAGATCCAGTTGGTCCGGACCTCGGGGGACTTCACGTCGATGGACAGCACGCGGCCATCGTCGTCGGTGACCACGGCGTCGAAGAACTGCGGCTGCTCCACCGGGAACAGCAGGAACGACAGCCGGTCGTCGGGCAGGGCGCGCAGGGCGTCCTCGGGGAACCAGATCGTGTCGGGCAGGCCCACGAGGACGGGCTCGTTATGCGGAATCACCGCATGGGCGCGAAAGATCGCGTCGCACAGGCCCGAGGCGGTAGGCTGGACGACATAGGCGATCTCCACGATGTCGCAGTGGCCGCCGTAGTACTTCAGGATGTCCGCCTTGTGGGGCGAGATTACGAAGCAGACCTTGGTCGCCCCCGCGAGCGCCATGCGGTCCACGAGGAACTCGCTCACCGCCTTGGGGCGGGAGTTGCCGTCGCCCGACAGTCGCCCGCCAACGGGCAAAAGCTCCTTCGAGAAGGCCAAGGGCTGGATGCGCGTTCCGTTGCCCGCGGCCGGGATCACTCCCCACATGCGACCGTCTCCTCGTGCTGGCGATGGGGGATGACGCCGCCGAGAAGTGCCACCAGTTCCCGCGCACGGGCGTCGGAGCTGTGCTGCGTCAGCGTGCGGTCGCGGGCGGCCTGGGCGATGCGGGACAGGTCCGCGTCCGGCCGGTCCAGAGCGGCCAGGGCTTCCTCGGTCGTGGCGGCCACGAGGATCTCCTCTCCGGGGGTGAAGAAGTGGTCGAGGCCGTCCCAGGTGTCGCTCAGCACCGGGATGCCGCAGGCCGCGGCCTCGAACAGGCGGCCCGACGGGCAGAAGCCCATCGCGGCCATCGGCTCGCGCGTGACGTTGAGCGTGAGCCGCGAGGAAGCGAAGAAGGCGGGGTGGTCGGCCGGCGGCAGGTGCTTCACGAAGTAAAGGTTGTCGGTCCAGGGAAAGTCCTTGGGGTAGCCTGCCCCCGCGAGGACGAAGCGGCTGTCGGGCCGCGCCCGGGCCGGGGCGAGGAACAGCGCGTCGAGCGCGTCCTGCCGGTCGGCGGCGTAGGTGCCCAGATAGGAAAGGTCGCCGCGGAACGCCGGGTCGGGCGTGCCAGGGCGATGCGCCTCCGGGTCCACATGGCCGTAAAGCGGAGCCACCCGAAGTGCGCCGAGCCGCGTGCGGAGGAGGTCGAGTGCCCGCCCGCCCGTGTAGCTGAGCACGAGGTCGAAGTCGCCGAGGCCCTGCGGCGGCAGGTACTCCACGCTCTCGCCTGCCGCGAGCCGCTGGAGCGTCACGCCCGTGTCCATGTCGTAGAAGACGGTAAGGCCCGGTGCCTCCTCGGCCGCGAGGTCGGAGGCCCGGGGCCCGTCGGGGCAGAATGAGGTGACAATGACGGCATCGGCACGCGCCACGGCGGCGCGGGCACGGGGCAGGACCTTGTCCCAGTCGGGATAAAGGACCAGTTCGGCGCCGTCCATAAGGTCATGGAGGTCGCGGGTCTCGGCGTACCAAGGGGCGTCACGCTCGAAGAAGGTGACCTCGTGGCCCTGGCGGGTCAGCGCGCGGATCAGGCCACGCCATAGGGTCGCGTGGCCGTTGCCCCAGGAGGAGCTTACAGCCAGACCGAAGACCACCAAGCGCATTGCGTTCCTGACCTGTTGCCTGTCGCGGCTCCCTGCCTGCCGCCCGGCACAACAAGGTGGTGCGATCCGAGTTCCCGTCCAGCTACAAGGAATCCGTCCGGCGCTGGCTACCGGGCGGGCCACTGGCGCAGTTGCGGCGGCCAACAGGCTGAGCTTTGCCGACAGGGCAACTTGGCGCTTATCCAGGCAACTGGCGGGCCCCGCCGCCCGGGCGGAGCCAAGGACGCTTCGAGTGATGAAACGACTAGGGGAGGCTGACGCGGCCGATGTCGCCTCGGACAAAGAACGAGGTCGGAAACGGCCGCGCCCGCGCGTAGGCTTAGCGATGCGCCTTGTGGTCGCCGTGCTCGCGCTTCTCGGCGGTGTCGCGGCCGATCAGCTTGTTGAACAGGCTCTTCTCATCAAGGATCAGGGCAAGCTGCCTGTCCTCGAACTCCTTGAAGAACTCCTCCCAGGTGATCTCCACGAGGTGGTCGTGATGCGAGTTCGGCGCGTCGGGGAACATGATGCGGATCAGGCCCACATCGTCCTCGGAATGGGTGCGGTCCACGGCGGCGGGCTTGCCGCCCTTGGACTCGGCCCATTTGCGGATGGTGTCGTGGTCGGTCGTGGTCTCGGACATGGCGATGGCTCCGGTCGCGGTTCGCCACGGGAACGGTGCAGGCGTGGCGGGGTTCCGCAGCCTCCCGTGAGACGAGCCGTGGAACGGGGCCGGGGCGGGCGGGTTTCCCCGGCTGCAACCTTTAACCGAAAGGCATGAACATGCCCCTCGCCATCGTCACCGGTGCCTCCACCGGCATCGGCTACGAGCTTGCCAAGCTCGCCGCCCAGAACGGCTACGACCTTCTCATCGCCGCCGACCAGCACAAGATCGAAGAGGCCGCCTCGGACCTCCGCGCCATGGGCGTGCAGGTGGAGGCCGTGGAAACCGATTTATCGACGACCGACGGCGTGGACCGTCTCCATGCGGCGGTCGCGGGCCGGCCGGTGGACATCCTGATCGCCAATGCGGGCCACGGCCTTGGCGGCGGCTTCTTGGACCAGGAGTTCAAGGACGCGCGGCACGTGGTGGACACCAACATCACCGGCACGATCTACCTGATCCAGAAGGTCGCGCGCGCCATGGTTTCACGCGGTGAAGGGCGCATCCTCATCACAGGTTCGATCGCGGGCTTCATGCCGGGGAGCTTCCAGGCCGTCTACAACGGCACGAAGGCCTTCATCAACTCGTTCTCCTTTGCGTTGCGCAACGAGATCAAGGACTCGGGCGTGACGGTGACCGACCTCATGCCCGGCGCCACCGAGACTGAGTTCTTCGAGCGCGCCGACATGGAGGACACCAAGGTCGGCAGCGGCAAGAAGGACGACCCCCAGATGGTCGCCGAGGTCGGCTGGAAGGCCATGATGAACGGCGAAGGCGACGTGGTCGCGGGCTGGAAGAACAAGATCCAGTCGGCCATCGCCAACGTCACCCCCGCCGGAATGCTGGCCGAGCAGCACCGCAAGACCGCCGAGCCCGGCAGCGGGAACTGAGGCGCCCCCGAAGGGCGGGGTTTCAGCCCCGCCCGCGATAGGGTGGCACGCCTTGGTCCGGCAGCCAGACGCCCTGGGGCGCGGGGCCGGTCTGGTAGAAGACATCGATGGGAATGCCGCCGCGTGGATACCAGTAGCCTCCGATCCGCAGCCATTGCGGCGCAAGCAGGTCCACGAGGCGCCGCGCTACAGACACGGTGCAGTCCTCGTGGAATGCGCCGTGATTGCGGAAGCTCCCTAGGAAGAGCTTGAGCGACTTGCTCTCCACCAGCCATTCGCCCGGCACGTAATCGATCACCAGATGCGCGAAGTCGGGCTGCCCTGTCATCGGGCAGAGCGAAGTGAACTCGGGCGCGGTGAAGCGGACGGCGTAGGCCACGTCGCTTTGCGGGTTCGGCACGCGCTCCAGCACGGCCTCCTCGGGGCGCTGCGGCAGGCGGGTGGCGGAGCCGAGCTGGGTGAGCCCAGAATAGATGTCGTCGTTGGCCATCGGGGAACCTCGGGGAGGGAAGGCGCGCCCCTTAGACCGGCCCGGTTCCCGCGTAAAGGCAGGCCGCGGTCACGAAAAAAGGCCGGCGGATCTCTCCACCGGCCCCGATTACAGTCCGACCGAACGGTCAGGCGGCCTTTACGTTGACCTTGGCTTCCGCCATGGCGGTCAGCTTCTTGTCGGTGGCGTATTCCTCGTCGAGGTTCTGCTGGAGCACCGACGCGCAGTCCGGGCGACCAAGCTGCTTGGCCCAGGCGATCAGGGTGCCGTAGCGGGTGATCTCGTAATGCTCCACGGCCTGGGCCGAGGCGAGGAGGGCGGCGTCGAGCACCTCCTTGTCGCTGATCTCGCCGGAGATCTGGTTGGCTTCCTTGATGATGCCGTCGATGGCGGGGCAGTCCACCGCCTTGGCGGTCTGGCCGTGCATCTGGAAGACCTGCTCAAGACGCTTGATCTGCGTCTCGGTCTCGCGGAGGTGCTGCTCGAAGCCGGCCTTGAGGCCCGCGTCGGTCGCCATGCCGATCATCTTCGGCAGCGCCTTGGTGATCTGCTTCTCGGCGTAGTAGATGTCCTGAAGCTGGTGCACGAAGAGATCGTCGAGAGTCTTGATGTCGCTGGTGAAGAGACCCATGGGGTTCGCTCCCTTTCTTTGGAAATGACCTGGACGGGGCGCGTGGACGCGCCGCCGCCGTTCTTACGCGGGTCAACCCCGGGGGATCGCGGTGGTTCCGGCTCGGTTCAGCGCTGCGCGGAAAGCCCCGCCAGCGCCGCCGCAAGGTCGGCCTGCCGAAAGGGCTTGGTCAGGCGAGGCAGGTCGGCGGGCAGGCCGGCATCCTCGGCATAGCCGGAGATGAGGAGAACGGGCGGCGCATCCGGACGCGCGCGCAACAGGCGGGCCAGTTCGGTCCCGGTCATGCCGGGCATGAGGTGGTCGGTGACCACGAGGTCGGGTGCGGCCCCGCCCTGCAGGTAGCGAAGCGCCTCCTCGGCCGAGGCGACCTCGGTGACGGTGTAGCCCAGCTCGCCCAGCATGTGGGCGGTGGAGGCGCGCACGAGGTCCTCGTCATCCACGAGAAGCGCGGTGCCTGCCGTGGGGCTCGGCTCCGGGGAGCTCTCCCCACGAGGGGAGGGAAGGGTTCCTGTGGCCAGCGGAAGCCAGAGGTCCACCGAGGTGCCCGCTCCGGGGCGGCTTTGGATGTCGAGAGCGCCGCCAAGCTGCGAGGCCAGACCGTGCACCATGGACAGGCCGAGCCCCGTACCCCGACCCACGCCTTTGGTGGAGAAGAAAGGTTCCACCGCCCGGGCGCGGGTAGTCTCGTCCATGCCCATCCCTGTGTCGGAGACGGACAGGCGGGCGAGGGGCCGGTCCGGGGACAGGCGTGACGGACCCTCGGCGCCAAGAGCGGCCCGGGCCTCGATCCTCAGCGTCCCGCCTTCGGGCATGGCGTCGCGGGCATTCACGGCGAGGTTCAGGATCGCCATCTCCAACTGGTTGGCATCGGCCTGCACGGCGGGCAGGCCGGGCTCCACGACCGCCTCCACGCGGATGCGCGGGCCCACGGTGCTCGCCACGAGGTCGGCCATGCCCTCCACGAGTCCCTGCAAGTCGAGCGGCACGGGCTGGAGCGGCTGCCTCCGCGCAAAGGCCAGGAGGCGCTGGACGAGGACGCGGGCGCGTTCGGCTGACTGCATGGCCCCGTCCACGAGCCGCCGCATCCGCTCGTCCCCCAGGTCCCGGCGCTGGAGCATGTCGAGGCTGCCGATGATCGGCGTGAGCAGGTTATTGAAGTCGTGCGCCACGCCCCCGGTAAGGCTGCCCATGCTTTCGAGCTTCTGGCTCTGGCGTAACGCTTCCTCGGCCTGGACCTGGGCGGTCATGTCGCGGGCTGATCCTACGATGCGGGAGATGCGGCCCGACCTGTCGCGCAGGGGCACCAGGACGGTTTCCACATGGAACATCCGCCCGTTGAGCGTGGCGGTCTCGCGGTAGCGCTGGACCTCCCCCGTCTCCAGTGCGCGCCGGTAGTTGGCCGAAACCGGCGCGACGAGGTCGGCAGGAAGCTGCTCCTCCAGCCGGTTGCCGCAAAGCCCGGCCGCCTGGAGCCCGACCGCCGCCTCGTAGGCGGGGTTCACCTCCTGGATGGAGAAGCCGCCGTCCGGCAGGACATCGACGACGAAGAGCCCCTCGGCCGAGTTCTGGAAATAGGCACGGTAGAGCGCGTCGGCCTCGCGCCGGGCGGCTTCGGCCTCGTCGGCGCGGCGCTGGTCGCGGACGCGAGCGGTCACGTCGGTCGCGATCTGGAAGGCCGCGAAGACCTGCCCGTCCGCGTCGCGCATGGGCTCAAAGCGCAGCTCGAACGCCGTGCCCGAGACCTCGTTGACGAGGGAGAAGGACTCGCCCTGCATCGCGCGCGCTCAGAGGGCGGCGATGGGGGGCAGCACCTCCGGGCGGGGCTCGAACATGTCCTTGAGGGTGTCGCCAATGCGAGGGCGGCGGCCCAGGACGGGCTCCGTCGCATCCAGAAGCGCGCGGTTTGCAGCCAGGAGCCGCCCGTCCGCCCCAAGGACCGATATACGGGCTTCCGTCGCCTCGAAGACTTCGGCCCAGAGCTTGCGCTCAGCCAGGGCCTCCTCGGCGCGCTCCTCCAGGACCGCGTTCAGGTGCCGCAACTCGGCCTCTGCGCGCTTGACGCCACTGATGTCGCCCGACAGGCCGACGAGGCCCGCGACGTTTCCGCTGGCATCGCGCAGCGGGGCCTTGACGGTGCGGTAGGTCCGGGTGAAGCCGTCCGCGCCGGTATAGACCTCCTCGAACTCAACGGCCTCGCCATTCTCCAGGATGCGGAGGTCGTTGACGCGCAGAGCCTCGGCCTCGGCGGGATCGGCCACCCATTCCCAGGTGCCCTGGCCGGTCAGGTCCGCCGCAGGCCGCCCGATCAGTTGGGCCATCGCAGGGTTCACGTATAGCAGGCGGCTGTCGCGGTCCTTGGCGTAGACGAGTTCCGGGGTGGAGGCGCCGATGGCCTCCAGAAGCCGCGACGTCTGGCCCAGCTCGGCCTCGACCTTCCGGCTCTGGCGGCGGTCCAGGACCCGCTCCGTTGCGTCGGCGAGATGAGCCAAAACACCCAGCACGCGGCCGTCCTCGCCGGGAATGGGCAGGTAGTCGATGTCCCACCACGTGCTCCCCAGGTCCCGACTCGGGTCGCGGGCGATCTCGTGCTCCTTCAGGGACAGGACCTCTCCGGCAAGGCAGGTGTCCAGGACGGTGCGGCTGAACGGCGCGAGGTCGGGCCAGGCGGAGAGGACGGACCGGACCAGATGATCGGCATGGTGAGGGCCCACGATCTCCGCGGCGGCGTCATTGAAGAGAAGGACCCCGTCATCACCCCAGAGCAGCATCATGGGCGCGGGCGAGCGCAGGGCCATCCCGAGGACGGTCCGGAGCGGCACGGGCCAGTGCTCCGGCGGC
>CADCUU010000500.1 GCA_902805995.1 uncultured Rubellimicrobium sp. | reverse complement strand
GCGGGGACGGCGTCCGCCACGGCGACGAGTTGCGCGTCGGCGTCGGCGCGGATGGCGCGCGCATGGACCTTGCCGATGCGGCCGGCGCCCAGAAGCCCGAATTTGACGGTCATGGATGTTCCCTCCTCAAAGAATAAACCCCCGCTTTCGCGGGGGTCCTTGATCGTTCGGGGCCCGGGCCGCAAGGGCCGGGGACGATTTCGCGTCAAGGCAGAGGCCGGACGGGCGCGAAGGCGCGTCCGGCCGAGCCTTTTACATCATCGCCGAGGCGGTGTTCTGCGTCTTCACGCCCGTGATGTAGGCCACGATGTCGTTGCCGTCGGTTTCCTCGCGGCGGAGGTTGGCGACGATGTGGCCGCGGCGGAACACCACGATCCGGTCGGCGAGGTCGAAGACCTGGCGCAGGTTGTGGCTGATGAGGATCAGCGGCGTGCCCTGGGCCTTGAGCGTGCGGATGATGTTCTCCACCTGCGCGGTTTCCTGCACGCCGAGGGCGGCGGTGGGCTCGTCCATGATGATCATCTTGGAGGCGAAGGTCGCCGTCCGCGCGATCGCCACGCCCTGGCGCTGGCCGCCCGACATGCGGCGGATCGAGTAGTCGAGGCGCGGGATCCGCACGCCCGTCCGCCGGAGCCCGTCCTCGGTGGCCTTGCGCATGCCGCGCTTGTCCAGGATCGAGAAGGGGCCGAGGTTCACGAGCAGCTTTTCGCGGCCCAGGAACAGGTTGGAGGGCACGTCCAGGTCGTCGCAGAGCGCGAGGTTCTGGAACACGCATTCCATGCCGGCTTCACGGGCTTCGAGCGGGCCCTGGAAGAAGACTTCCTTGCCGTCGAACCAGATGCGGCCCCCGGTGCGCTGCTCCACGCCGGTGATCTGGCGCACGAAGGTGGACTTGCCCGCCCCGTTGTCGCCGACGATCGCGACGCGCTCGCCCTCGCGGAGTTCGAAGTCCGCGTCCTGGAGGGCGTGGATGCCGCCGTAGTGCTTTGTGAGACCTTCGGTCTTGAGAATGATCTTGGCCATGTGTCCTTACCTCAGTCCACGATTCCGCGCTTCTTCTGGCGGTAGATGTCGGCCACGACGGCGGCCACGATGATCGCGCCCTTGATCATTTCCTGGTAGAAGGCGTCGACCTGAAGGAAGGTGAAGCCGGAGATGATCACGCCGAAGATCAGCATGCCGATGCCTGCGCCGACGATGGAGCCCCGGCCGCCGATCAGGGACACGCCCCCGATGACCGCGATGGCGATGGCGTCGAGTTCGTACATCTGGCCCATGCCCGACTGGGCGGTCAGGGCGCGCGAGGCAGCCACGAGGCCCGCGACGGCGGACAGCATCCCGGCGATGGCGTAGACCATCACGAGGTGACGTTCGACGTTGATGCCGGACATCCGCGCGGCCTGGGCGTT
Organism: uncultured Rubellimicrobium sp.; assembly: GCA_902805995.1. Lineage (GTDB taxonomy): Bacteria > Pseudomonadota > Alphaproteobacteria > Rhodobacterales > Rhodobacteraceae > Rubellimicrobium. Next base: position 8,592 of record CADCUU010000500.1, on the reverse strand, counting down.
GGAGCCGATGGCGTAGGTGTGGCGGCCGTAGAGCGTGTAGGTCAGCAGCAGGTGGAAGAAGACGCCGACCACGAGGAGGATGATGACGGGCATCATGCCGGTGCCGATGGAGATGAAGCCTTCGGTCGGGTTCGACACGGCCTCGCCGTTGGTCCACCACTTGGCGACGCCGCGGGCGGACACCATCATGCCGAGCGTGGCGATGAAGGCCGGGATCTTGGTGTAGGCGATCAGCGCGCCGTTCACGAGGCCCGCGATCAGGCCGAGCGCGAGGCCCACGATGATCGGCATGAAGACCGGAAGGTCGGTCCAGCCCTGGTTCCAGAAGACCGCGTCGGTGAAGTCCTGGCCGTTGCGGGTGCCCGCCTGGGCGAAGCTCATGGCGATGAGGGCGGTCATGCCGACGATGGAGCCGGACGACAGGTCGATGCCGCCGGTGATGATGACCTGCGTCACGCCCACGGCGATGATGCCCACGACGGACACCTGCAGGATCATGATCGACAGGCGCTGCCAGTTGAGGAGGAAGCTCTGCTCACGGACCATCCAGCCCGCGATCTCGAAGATGAGGGCGATGGCGAGAAGGCCCACGAGGGCGTTGAGTTCGAGGGGCCAGGTCGTGCGCGGCTTTCCCGCGACGGCCCTTCCCGGATTGACTGCGATTTCGGCCATGGGATGTCTGCTCCTGCCGGTTGGGGGTTGATTGGCGGGGCAGCCCCCTGAGGGGTGCCCCGCGAACCGGTCTCACGTGGATCCCGGCACGATCGCCCGACCGCCCTAATTGACGGTCAGGTAGTCCTGAATGTTGGCGGGGGTGACGAGCTGGAAGGGGATGTAGACCTTCTGCTCGACAGCCTCGCCGCTGGCGAGGGCGAGGGCCGCGTCGAGCGAGCCCCGCCCCTGCCCGGCCGCGTCCTGGAACACGGTCACGTCCAGATCCCCGGCCTGCATGGCCGAGAGCGCGTCCTGCGTCGCGTCGATGCCCGCGACGATCACGTCGTCCATCGGCACGCCCCCGGCCTTGAGGGCCTGGATCGCGCCGATCGCCATTTCATCGTTGTTGGCGATGACGGCGTGGAATTCGATGCCGGAGGTCAGCCAGTTGGCCATGAGGTCGGCCCCCTGCTGGCGCTGCCAGTTGCCCGTCTGCTCCTCGATGACGGTCATGAAGGAACATTCGGGCGTTTCGATGACATCGTGGATGTCCTGCGTGCGGACCACGGCGGCCTGGTTCGACAGCATGCCCTGGAGCACGAGGACCTTGGCCTGCGCCACGCCCTGTTCCTTGAGGAGGCGGCAGACCTCCTGGGTCTGGAGCGTGCCGGAGTCGACCTCGTTGGAGCCGACGAAGGCCTGGTTGTCGGGAAGCTCGGCCATGTTGACGGGTTCGAGGTTGACGAAGACGAGCGGGATGCCCGCCGCCGCCGCCCGGTCCGTCATGGCCTGCGTGGCCGAGGTGTCGGCCGCGTTCATCACAATGGCGTCCACGCCCGAGGCGATGAAGTTCTCCATCTGGCTCAGTTGCTTGACGACGTCGTTGTCGCCGTCCTCCATCGTGATGCGGACGCCTTCGAGCGTGACGGCATGGTCGGTCATGCCGTCGCGCAGGACGCTGAGGAAGATGTCGTCGTAGTCGCGGATCGAGACGCCGATCGTCTTGGTTCCCGATCCCGTGGCCATCAGGCCCGCCAGCATTGCGGCCAGGCCGACGCCGGCGCCCCCGAGAAGCAGCTTTCTGTTCATGCGAAACCCCTTTCAAGAGCGCCGGACGCGGTCCGGCCCGGCCGGTCGGATCAGTTGGCGGTCAGGTAGTCGGCGAGGTTCGCGGGGGTGACGAGCTGGAAGGGGATGTAGACCTTCTGCTCCACCGGCTGGCCGTTGGCGAGCGCGAGGGCGGCGTCGAGCGAGCCCGAGCCCTGGCCGGCCGCGTCCTGGAACACGGTGACGTCGAGATCGCCCGCCTGCATGGCCGCGAGAGCGTCCTGCGTCGCGTCGATGCCGGCGACGACCACGTCGTCCATAGAGATGCCCCCGGCCTTGAGGGCCTGGATCGCGCCGACGGCCATTTCGTCGTTGTTGGCGATGACGGCGTCGAACTTCACGCCCGAGGTGAGCCAGTTGGTCATGAGGTCCGCGCCCTCCTGACGGTCCCAGTTCGCGGTCTGCTCTTCGACGATGGTCATGAAGGAGCAGTCCGGCGTGGCGATCACGTCGTGGATGTCCTGCGTGCGGACCACGGCGGCCTGGTTGGAGAGTTCACCCTGCATGACGAGGATGTTGGCCTGGGCGAGGCCCGCGTCCTTGAGGAGGCGGCAGACTTCGGTGGTCTGGAGCGTGCCGGAGTCGACCTCGTTGGAGGCGACGAAGGCCTGGTTGTCGGGCAGCGTGTCGATGTTGATGGGCTGGCGGTTCACGTAGACGAGCGGGATGCCCGCCGCGGCGGCCTTGTCGGTCATGGCCTGGGTGGCCGAGGTGTCCACCGCGTTCACGATGATCGCGTCAACGCCCGAGGCGATGAAGTTCTCGATCTGGTTGAGCTGCTTGCCGACGTCGTCCTCGGCGTCCTCGACCTGCAGCTCCACGCCTTCGAGCGTGCCCGCATAGTCGGTCATGCCGTTGCGCAGGACGGTCAGGAAGTTGTCGTCAAAGGCCGCCATGGCGACGCCGACGGTCTTGGACCCGCCTGCCGAGGACATGACGCCGATGAAGCCGGCACCGATGCCGACGGCGGCGGCCGCGAGAAGAAGCTTCTTGTTCATTGTGGACCCCTCCACTTGAGCGACGTCCGGCACGCCGCGGATCGTTTTGGGCCGGACAGACCTCCCTCCTCGGGGGCCCCATTCTGTTTCAGGCGGCCGAGGCCGTCCGGGCCGCGAGATGCGACCTCATGAATTCCATTGACGCCCGCAGGTCGCCCACCGGGTCGGCCGCGGCGTGAGTTTCGGGCGCGAAGGCCTCGAAGCTCAGCGGGCCGTTCCAGCCGGCGGCGCGAAGCTCCGCGATCTGGCGCAGGTTGCCGAGCCGGTCGGAGGCATCGACGAGGACGCGGTGCCCGTCCCTCATCTCCGCCACCGAGATCAGCGGATCGACCACGCCAGAGACGTGGACGATGCCGGTGTGCTCCGGGAAGATCGGGCCGCCCTGCGCGAGGTGGTGGTGAAAGGTATCGTGGACGAGCCGGAACCGGCCCCGGGCGCCCAGCGCCTCGATGGCCTCCACGGCTTCGGCCTTGTGGCGCAGCGTGCAGGTGGCGAAGCCCAGGGGCTCGATGAGGCCCACGAGGTCGTGATCCTCCAGCATGGGGCGCAGGGCCTTGAGGGCCACGCGGAGATGGGCCTGCCGTTCGCCGTTTCCCATGCCGCCGTTGTCGTTGCGGGGGATGAGCGACACGGCCTCGGCGCCGCAGGCCCGCGCGGTCCTCATGAGGGCGAGAGCCTCCTGGGCCTTGTCCTCGGACCAGTCGTTGAAGCGCTTGACCTCGGCCACGGCGAGGATGCTGAGGCCCCGTTCGCGGGCCATGTCGCCCGCCGCCTCCGGCGGAAGGCCGTCGAAAAGGGGCTGGGGGAGGTCGCAGCGAAGCTCCACGCCGACGCAGCCGAGATCGGCGGCGGCCTCCAGCAGATCGGCAAAGGAAAGCCGTGCCACTGTCATGTGGTTGAGCGCGAACGCCAGCATCGAATGTTTTCCCCTCGCGGTCCGGCGCCGATGATCGGCACCCTCCAGTCCGCGACTGTCCCGACGCCTGATTGCAACCTTACCGAGAGGTCTGTCAACAACAATGACGAGAAATCGGGGGAATTATGATGCGTGGGACATCAGGGTTGTGACGGCTCTGCCTCAGACGGATTCGGGGAGCACAAGCTCCGGCCGGAGGAAGTGCTGGCCCGCCGTATCGGTGGGTCCAGTCCTTGCAGCCTCGGCCCCCAGGCGGACGAGATCGTCGCAGAGCTGGGGCAACGGCGTGGCGATCACCATCGTGGCGAACCCGTCCACCAATGCACCACGGGATTGAGGCGTCAGTTCGTTCACAACAAGGCAAACCTCTCCTGGTTTACGGGCTTCGCGCAGGGCGGCGATGGCGCCTTCCATGCCGCCGCCGGCCACATAAAGGCCCCGAAGCTCCCTCTGGCGGTTCAGGAGGTCCAGGGTGGCCTCGTAGGTGAGCTGGCGGGTCTCCAGGTTCACCAGGGTGTCGAGGAGCTGGAACTGGGGGGCGAACTCCCGGAACCAGCTTCGGAAGCCGGCCTCGCGCAACTCGTGGCCGTGCCAGCGGTAGCCGCCCACGAAGACGGCGACGCGGCCGGGCTTGTGCGCTGCGAGGCCGATCAGCGAGGCGGCGATGCGGCCGACCTTCAGATTGTTAAGCCCCAAATAATTCTGGCGAATTCCGGGCGCGAAGTCGTTGAGGAGCGCAAAGGTGGGGATGCCTTCGCTGCGGAGCTGGGACACGGCCTCGGTCACGTCGGGATGGGTCACGGCGCTGGCGGCGACCACGTCCGCCCTGCCCCGCATTCCCAGGATGAGGGACGCGAATTCGGTCGGGGCCTGGGAGGAGGAGAACTCGATGATCGGGCGAACGCGGACGCCCGCAGCGCGCCGGGCGGCGGCCTCGATCTCAGCCGCAAAGGCTTGATAGAAGGGCTGTTTTTCCTTGTGGAGCACGACGCCGAGACGGAGAGACGGCACCTCGGGCTGGAGGCGCTGCGCGATCAGGGGCGCGGCGTGGTAGCCCACGCGGCGGGCGGCCTCGTAAACGCGGCGGGCGGTTTCCTCGCGCACGGCCTCCCGCCCGTTGAGCACGCGATCGACGGTGGCCTGGCTTACGCCGGCGGCCTTGGCGACGTCCTGGATGGTGGGCCTGCGCGCCATGATCTCGACACCTTTGATGTGATAACCTCAATTATAGGGGTCAGTCTTGATGGTTTATGACGAAATGTCCAGCAGCGATCTTGGACAATTTGGGCGGCGTGAGGTAGAGAACGGGACGACTTCGTGTCGAAGCTCCTGAACCCGAGGCGGAGCGAGCAGGACAGGCCAGTGAACGCCGTGCCCCGTGCACCCCTCCCGGGGCGCGCGCGCGTCCGGGGCCAGCCTGCCGCCCCGCCCGGGATGGAGGAGCGCGGCGCGGGGTCGTTGGACGAGCCTGCCCTGGGGATCATCGTGTCCACTTGGGCAGGAACCCTGCCCGTGGCGCGCACGCCCCGGGCGCAGAACATTTTTGGCGCCCGTCCAGGGCGCGACTGCAATTCAACCCTTTGCGAGGGCTCCTCATGGCGACACGCGACTACAGTCTACTGGGCCCGGATGGGCGACGGGCCGTGGAGACGGGCCTTGCCGCGGCGGAGTGGTACCACACCGAGGTGCCCCGCAAGGTCATGAAGGAGCTGATGCAGCGCCGGGACGAGCCCGCGATCCGCGACACCGCGATCTGGCTGGGCTCGATGGCCGTGCTGGCGGGCGCGGGAATCGCGCTCTGGCTCGGCGGGCATCCCTGGCTGTCCCTGCCCTTCTGGCTGGCTTACGGCGTGCTTTACGGCTCGGCGTCGGATTCGCGCTGGCACGAGACGCAGCACGGCACCGCCTTCAAGACGGGCTGGATGAACGACTGGGTGTACCAGATCGCCTGCTTCATGATCGTGCGGAACCCGCATTCCTGGCGCTGGAGCCATGCGCGCCACCACACGGACACCTACATCGTCGGCCGCGACCCCGAGATCGCGATCATGCGCCCGCCCGCGCTGTTCAAGCTGGTGCTGAACGTGTTCGGGATCATCGACGGCTGGGCCGGATGGAAGCGGATGGTCGTGAACGCGCTGGGGCGGCTCGACCCGGAGGAGGCGACCTACATCCCCGACAGCGAGAAGCCCAAGGTGATTCGCGTGGCGCGGGTCTGGGTCGCGATCTATGCGGCGACGATCCTCCTCGCGGTGGTCACGGGCTCCATCCTGCCGCTTCTGGTGATCGGGCTACCCCGGCTTTACGGCGCCTGGCACCATATCATGACGGGGCTGCTCCAGCATGGGGGCCTTGCGGACAACGTGATCGACCACCGGCTGAACTCGCGCACCGTCTACATGAACCCGGTGTCGCGGTTCATCTACTGGAACATGAACTACCACGTGGAGCACCACATGTTCCCCATGGTGCCCTACCACGCGCTGCCGAAGCTGCATGAGCTGATCAGGCACGACCTGCCCGCGCCGAACGCGTCGATCGCCGAGGGCTTCCGCGAGATGTGGCCCGCGCTGAAGCGGCAGCTTGCCTACGAGGACTACTTCCTGCGGCGCGACCTGCCCGCGACCGCCCGCCCCTACCGGGAGGATTTCCACTCCGCCGCCCTTGGGACCGCGGCCGAGTGACATCGGGCCGCGGGTGACGCGGCCTTTCACATCGATACCCGGCCGGGCCCTTGCGCCCGGCCTCTTCATAAACGGGAGGACCTTGAATGCCCTGGATCGACGCGGTCGCTGTGGACGAGATCGACGACGAGGATGTGATGCGCTGGGACCACGGGGGGCGCACCTACGCGCTCTACCACAGCCCGGACGGCGAGTTCTTCTGCACGGATGGGCTCTGCACCCACGAGAACGTCCACCTCGCGGGGGGGCTGGTCATGGACTACGTGATCGAGTGCCCCAAGCATAACGGGCAGTTCGACTACCGCACAGGGCAGGCCAAGCGCGCGCCAGCCTGCGTGAACCTGCGGACCTACCCGACCAAGGCCGAGGGCGGGCGCGTGCTCGTCATGGTGGAGGCATGACGCCGTCGTCGCGCTGGACCGTCGCCGACCTTCGCGCCGCGCGGGGGACGCACCAGTTCGCCATGCTCCGGGTCGAGACGCTGGAGGAGGCGCAGGCTGCCGAGGAGGCGGGGGTGGAGCTTCTGTCCGTCCCGCCCGCGATGATCCTCGACCGGCGCTTTCGCGAGGTGGCGCCCAAGGCGTTCGCCTTTCCGGGGGACAACTTCTTCGAGATCGGTGACACGTCCGATTTCCTGCGCTGGGCCTTTCCGCTCTATAAGGCGGGGGCGGATGCGGTCTACTGCTCGGGGTCGCTGAGGACCGTCCGGGCGCTGAGCGAGAACGGCATTCCGGTCTGCGGGCATGTGGGGCTTGTCCCGTCCAAACGGACCTGGACGGGCGGCTTCAAAGCGGTGGGCAAGACGCTCGACACCGCGAAGCTCGTCTGGGAGCAGTGCAAGGCGCAGGAGGAGGCCGGGGCCTTCGCCGTGGAGATCGAGGTAGTGCCGAAACAGATCAACGAGGCCATCGCGGAAAGGACCTCGCTGTTCCTCGTCTCCATGGGTGGGGGGGCGAAGGGGCACGCGCAGTACCTGTTCACCGACGACGTGCTGGGGCAGACCGAGGGGCGGGTGCCGCGCCACGCCAAGGTGTATGCCGACTTCCGGGCGGAACGCGCGCGCTTGCAGGAGAAGCGGGTCGCCGCGATGCGCGCCTTTGCGGAGGACGTGCATGGCGGAGCCTATCCATCGGCGGAGTACCTTGTGAGCGCGCAGGACGAGGTGGTGGCGGAGTTCCGGGACTGGCTGTCGAAGCAGTGAGAGCCCCTGCCCGGCGGGCCTGAGGCTGACCGGGCGACGTGGTGGACGACGCGCCCTGGCGACGGGGCGGGTTCAGGGCGGCCCGGCCTGGATCAGTTGCCCAGGATGCCCGGCAGCCGCAGGCCCTTGTCCTTGGCGCAGTCCCTCGCGATCTCGTAGCCCGCGTCGGCGTGGCGCATGACGCCGGTGGCGGGGTCGTTCCAGAGGACGCGGTCGAGCCTCCGCGCCGCCTCCGGGGTGCCATCGGCCACGATGACCACGCCGGAATGCTGGGAATAGCCCATCCCCACCCCGCCGCCGTGGTGGAGCGACACCCAGGTCGCCCCCGACGCCGTGTTGAGGAGCGCGTTGAGGAGCGGCCAGTCGGACACCGCGTCGGAGCCGTCGCGCATGGCCTCCGTTTCCCGGTTGGGGGAGGCCACCGAGCCGCTGTCCAGGTGGTCGCGGCCGATGACGACCGGGGCGCTGAGTTCCCCGGAGGCGACCATCTCGTTGAACATGAGCCCTGCGCGGTGGCGGTCGCCGAGGCCGATCCAGCAGATGCGGGCGGGGAGGCCCTGGAAGGCGATGCGGTCCGCCGCCATGTCGAGCCAGCGGTGGAGATGGGCGTTGTCGGGGAAGAGGCGCTTCATCGCGGCGTCGGTCTTGCGGATGTCCTCCGGGTCGCCGGACAGCGCCACCCAGCGGAAGGGGCCGATGCCCCGGCAGAAGAGCGGGCGGATGTAGGCGGGGACGAAGCCGGGGAAGGCGAAGGCGTTGTCCAGCGCTTCGTCCTTGGCGACCTGGCGGATGTTGTTGCCGTAGTCGAGGACGGGGACGCCCGCTTCCCAAAAGCCGACCATGGCCTCGACATGCGAGCGCATGGAGGCGCGGGCGGCGCGTTCAACGGATTGGGGCTCGGTTTCCTGTTTCGCGCGCCATTCGGCGGGGGACCAGCCGGCGGGGCAGTAGCCGTGCAGGGGATCGTGGGCGGAGGTCTGGTCGGTGACGATGTCGGGGCGCGGGCCGCCGTTCTGCATGCGGCGGAGGAGT
>CADCUU010000499.1 GCA_902805995.1 uncultured Rubellimicrobium sp. | reverse complement strand
GCTGGAGCTTGTCCGTCACACGCCGACCTATTCGCCGCCCGTGGCGAGCCGCGCCTTTGGGTATCTCTATGTCACCGCCTACGAGGCGACGGCGCAGGGGTCGGGCGACCTCCTGAGCCTATCGGGGCAGCTCAATGGGTTCACGCCTCCGCCCGCGCGGCAGGACGGTGCGGAATACGACGAGGCCGCGGTGCTCCAGGCGGCGATGGCCGTGGCGGTGGGGGAGCTGTTCTTCAACACGGGGCCTACGGGGCAGCGCGCGATGGAGAACGTGGCCGCCCGGCTGGCTGATGGCGTGGCCGAGGACGTAGCGCCCGATGTGCTGGAGCGGAGCCGTCAGCACGGCGAGGCAGTGGCGCGGCATGTCCTCGCCTGGGCCGCGACGGACGGCGGCGCGGTGGTGGAGAACATGGGCTTTCCGATGGAGATGGAGCTGGCCAAGGGGCCCGGCACCTGGACGCCCACGAGCCGGATCGTGCAGCAGCAGCTTCCGCTCCTGCCCTCCTGGGGCGAGAACCGCCCCTTTGCCATGCCGGATGGGGCCGCCTGCCCCCTGCCCGCCCCGCCCACTTACAGCGAGGAGCCGGGCAGCGCCTTCATGGCCGAAGCGGAAGAGGTGCTGGAAGTCCGGCGCGGGCTGACGGATGAGCAGAAGGCCATCGCGCGGTTCTGGTCGGACGATCCGATGCTGTCGCCGACACCGCCGGGGCACTGGATCTCCATCGCCGTGAAGGTGCTGGATGCGGAACGGGCGGATATCGAGCGGCGGACAGAGGTGCTGGCCAAGCTGTCGGTCGCGGTGGCCGACGCCTTCATCGGCTGCTGGCACGAGAAGTTCCAATGGAACCTGATCCGCCCCATGACCTACATCCGCGCGCATCTCGACCCCGCGTTCGAGCCGCTGCTGATCACGCCGCCCTTTCCCGAGTATCCCTCGGGGCACAGCACGCAGTCGGGTGCCGCTGCGGCGGTGCTGACGGAACTCTTCGGAGAGGATCATGCCTTCGTGGACGCAACCCACGAGGACGACGGCCTGCCCGCGCGGAGCTACCTGAGTTTCTGGGCCGCAGCGGAGGAGGCGGCCATGTCACGCCTTTATGGTGGCATCCATTTCCGCGCCGCCATCGAGCAGGGGCTGAAGCAGGGCCGCTGCGTCGGCGCCCATGCGAGCGCACTGAGGACCCGGCCATGAGGAAGCTTGTTCTGCTGGCGGGTATTTCGGCCGGGGCCGCGCAGGCGGAAGAGCCGCTGATCCCCCGCTTCGTCGAGGAGACGGGGAGTTCGGGGATCGTCAGCTCCTACGAGGGCGACTGGGAATACATGGTGGGCGGGGGCGTGGCGGCTTTCGACTGCTCGGGCGATGGCTTTCCCGACCTGGCATTCTCCGGGGGTGCGGCGGACGCCTCGCTTTGGCGGAACGTGTCAGACCAGGGCGGCGCGCTGCGGTTCGAGAAGGCCGAGAGCGGCATCGAGATGGACGCGGTCCTCGGGGCCTATCCTCTCGACGTGGACGGGGACGGGGTGCAGGACCTTATGCTCCTTCGACAGGGCGAGAACGTGCTGATGCGCGGCCTTGGCGACTGCCGCTTCGAGAGGGCGAACAAGGCCTGGGGGTTCCAAGGCGGCGACGCGTGGCATTCGGCCTTTTCTGCGACATGGGAGGATGGTGCGGAGTGGCCCACCCTCGCAGTCGGGACCTACATCGACCCCAAGGAGCAGTTCTTTCCTTGGGGCACCTGCGCCGACAACCTGCTGTTCCGCCCCGATGGGCGCGGCTTTGC
>CADCUU010000498.1 GCA_902805995.1 uncultured Rubellimicrobium sp. | reverse complement strand
GGATGCCACTGCGGGTGACGCAGGCTGGAACGATGCTGGCCGGGGGCGTGGCCTGGCTCCGGCAGGCGGCGCCGCGGCTCCTGGCCCAGCTGGCGGGCGATCCGCAGGCGGACCGCGCGGTGCCGCCCACGGGCTTTACGGCCACGCTGACGCTCTTCACCGCAGGGGCCATGGCGTTCCTCGCGGTATTCGCCCTCGCGCTGTCGCTGGCCTCCGGTCGGCTGGCGGAGGTCTGGGGATCGGAGCTTGCCCAGAGCGCCACGCTGCGGATCACCACGGAGGGCGAGGACGGGGCGGCGCAGGTCCAGACGGCGCTCCGGCTGCTGGAGCAGACGCCCGGCGTCGCCTCCGCGCGGGCCCTCACGGACGAGGAGAACCGCGCGCTCCTGGAGCCGTGGCTCGGCCCCGACCTGCCGGTCGAGGCGCTGCCGATCCCCCGGCTCGTGGAGGTGGCGCTGGAGGAGGAGGGCTTCGACGCCGCCGGCCTGCGCGCGCGGCTGGAGGCGGAGCTTCCGGGCGCGGTTCTCGACGACCACACCCTCTGGCGCGCGCCGCTGGTGGAGGCGGCGGGGCGGCTGCGGGCGCTGGGCTGGCTCGCGCTCCTCCTGATCGCGGGGTCCACGGCGGCGATGATCACCCTCGCGGCCCAGGCGGCGCTGGCGGCCAATGCGCAGGTGATCCGGGTGCTGCGGCTCGTGGGGGCGCAGGACGCCTATATCGCGCAGGCCTTCGTGCGGCGGTTCACGCTGCGGGCGGCCTGGGGCGCGGCGGCGGGGACGTTCGCGGGGCTGGCCGCCGTCCTCCTCCTGCCGGATGCGGAGCCTGCGGGCGGCTTCCTCACGGGATTGGGCTTCCAGGGCTGGGGATGGCTGGTGCCGCTGCTGATTCCGCCTCTCGCGGCGGTCACGGCCTTTGTTGCCACACGGTCGGCGGCGCTGCGCATGCTCAGGACGCAATCCTGATGGCCCCGCCCAGCCGACTGAGGGGGCTCCTGTTCCTTCTCCTGATCTACGCCGCCATGCCGGTCGTGGGCCTGCTTTACACGCCGTGGGCGATCTGGAGCCGCGACGGCGCGGTCGCGGCTTGCCATGCTTGGTGCCGCGTGGTCCGGCGCGTCGCCCGGGTCGTGGCGGGGATCGAGACCGAGGTGCGCGGCACGCCCCCCACGGGCGAGGCGCTGGTCGCGGGCAAGCACCAGAGCTTCCTCGACATCATCCTGATCTACGGGGCGGTGCCACGCGGCAAGTTCATCATGAAGAGGGAGTTGGTCTGGGCCCCGGTCCTGGGCCAATTCGCGCTGCGCATCGGCTGCGTGCCTGTGGATCGCGGCCGGCGCGGGCAGGCGATCCGCAAGATGCTGGCGGATGTGGCCTCGGGGCAGGCCGATCCGGGGCAGCTCATCATCTATCCGCAGGGGACGCGCCTCGCGCCGGGGGCCAAGGCGCCCTACAAGTCGGGGACCGCCGCGCTGTATCAGGAACTGGGGCAGCCCTGCGTGCCGGTGGCCTGCAATGTCGGGCTGTTCTGGCCGCGCAACGGGATCGCGATCCGGCCGGGCCGCGCGGTGGTGGAGTTCCTGCCCCCCATCCCAGCGGGCCTGCCGTCGCCGGAGTTCCTGCAGCGGCTGGAGGCGGAAATCGAGCCCTCCTCGGACCGGCTCATGGCCGAGGCGGGGTTCGTGGCGCGGGGCTGAGCTGGGCTTTGCCGGGTCGCGAAGGCCAAGCGTTCCCCACTAGCATGCGGCTCCGTGGGCAGGAGCACCCCTGAGCCTCTGCCCGCCTCACCGAATCGGCGGCTGATTCTTGGCGGGCCGCGCGTGCCTCAGGCCGCGAGCCCCTTGGAGCCCATGCCGAGAAACTTCTTGCGGCGTCCGTCGCGCAGCTCGCGCCCGGGCTTGCCCACGAGGTCGGCCAGTGCCTGCGCCACGGCCTCGCCGACGGAGGCGATGGTCGCGGCCTCGTCGCGGTGCGCGCCGCCCAGGGGCTCCCGGATGATGCGGTCGATCACGCCCAGCCGGTCGAGGTCCTGCGCGGTCAGGCGCAGCGCCTCGGCGGCTTCGCGCATCTTGTCGCTGTCCTTCCACAGGATCGAGGCGCAGCCTTCGGGCGAGATCACCGAGTAGATCGAGTGCTCCAGCATCAGGACGCGGTTCGCGGTCGCGAAGGCCACGGCGCCGCCCGACCCGCCCTCACCGATCACGACGGAGACGAGCGGCACTTCGAGCGACAGGCAGGTTTCGGTCGCGCGGGCGATGGCCTCGGCCTGGCCGCGCTCCTCGGCGCCCTTGCCGGGATAGGCGCCGGGGGTGTCCACGATGGTCAGCACCGGAAGCTGGAAGCGGTTGGCGAGTTCCATGAGGCGGATAGCCTTGCGGTACCCCTCGGGCCGGGCCATGCCGAAGTTGTGCTCGATCCGGGACCGCGTGTCGTGCCCCTTCTCGTGGCCGATCACCACGAGGGGCTGGGCTCCGAGCCGCGCGAGGCCGCCCATGACGGCGTGGTCGTCCGCGAAGTTGCGGTCCCCCGCGAGCGGCATGTAGTCGGAGAGCAGGCCTTCGATGTAATCCTTGCAGTGGGGCCGGTCGGGGTGGCGTGCGACCTGGGCCTTCTGCCAAGGTGTCAGGCCCCCGTAGAGCTGGCCCAGCATGTCCTGCGCCTTGCGGTCGAGGCCCGAGGCCTCCTTCTCCACGTCCATGCCGGGGTTCGAGCGGGCGAGCGCGCGCAGTTCCTCGGCCTTGCCCTCGATCTCGGCCAGGGGTTTCTCGAACTCGAGATAGTTCATGGGCGTGCTCCGGGTGCGTGGATGGCTCGATATGGCGAAGGCGCGGGCGGGATGCAACTCGGGCCGCGCGCGGGCGTCGGGGGATGGGTCGAATCAGGGCGGGGCCGTTCTGTCAAGGTCCGGGGTCCCGCCGTTGCGGCAAGACCCCGAGCGCGGGCAGGGTGCGCCCAGACCAAATGCATTTTCCTGGAGCTTATCATGACCCCTCGGCTTGCGGCGCTTTTCGCCGTCTCGACCTCTGCCATTCTCGCCGGATTGCCGGCGCTGGCCCAAGGGGCGCCCGACTTCGGCGCCGACACCAGCACCTGGGCCCATGACGGGGAATGCGACGACCCCCGCTTTTCCGGGCCGGGCGTGGCCGGGGTGACGGTCGGGGCGGATCGCATGGCCGATGCGACGGACTGCCGGAAGGCGTTCGAGGCAGGGACGGCGCAACTCATTGAGGCGCAAGGGACGGCTGCCGCCCTGGCCGCGCCCGTCGCATCAGCGGCGCCTGCTGCGCCCGTGGCCCCCGCAGCGCCGAGCGTGAAAGGCACGCAGGCGGCGCAACCCGCCGCGCCCGCCACGCTGGCCGTTCCTGCTGCGCCCGCGGCTCCGGCTGCCGCCGCACGTGTGGCGTCCGCTCCGGCCCCTGTAGCCCCTGTCGCCGCAGCATCCGCAGCCGTCGTCGACTACGGCAGCGACTCCTCGGAATGGGCCAATGACGGGGAATGCGACGACCGCCGCTTCGTGGGCCAGGGCGTGGCGACCACGCTCGACTGGGCGAACATCGGGCGTGACGCCTCGGACTGCCGGGCGCTGCATGAGGCGGGGCAGATCCGCGTCTGGAACTGGACCGAGGCGCAGGCCGCGACGCAGTGCGCCGCCATCAGCTTTGGCGACGATGTGAGCCAGTTCGCCAACAACGGCGTCTGCGACGACCCCCGCTTCGACGGGAGGGGCATGGACCGGGTGATCGCGATCTCCGAATCAGGGCACGACGCGGCAGACTGCCTCCAGCTTTGCTCGTTCGGCGCGATCGCGCTTCGCGACTACTGAGGGCAGGGCCACGGGGCGCGGCGACTGGTGAAAGCGCCCCGGCAAGCCGCGATCCCGGTCACAGATGCGTGACGATGCGCCCGGTCTGAATGCCGCGCCAGTTCCGCTGCACGCCCGAAGTCAGGCGCTGCGCCACCGGGTGCCCTTCGTCGAGGACGCCGAGGCGGACCAGCAGGGACGCGATCACCGCCTCGGAGGCGCGGGTCGCCCCGTCCGTGATCTTGAGCGCCAGCCCCAGGCCCTGTTCGGGCAGGATGCCCACGAAGACGCCCTCGGCCCCGGTCTTGAGGGCGGCGCGGCCTTCGCAGGCGCGCATCAGTTCGGTGCAGGCCCGCCCCTCCCCCGCAACGAGGTCAGGATGCGCGATCATGGCCTCCACGAGCTGCCGCTGGGCGTCGGCGCGCGTGCCGGACCGTGTCCGGGCCGTCGCAAAGGAGGCCATGGCCCGGCCCAGCCCCCGCAGCGACGAGGCGAAGTTCGGGGCCGAGCAGCCGTCCACGCCCCAGCCGGCGGTGGGCTCCTCCAGCACCTCCTCCCAGGCGGCGTGGATGGATTGCTGCACGGGATGGTCGATCTTCTCGTAGTCGGGGCCTGCGCCCAGATGGCGGTTCAGCGTCAGGAACCCCGCATGCTTGCCAGAGCAGTTGTTGTGGATCTGGCAGGGCTTTTCGCCCGCGCGGATCAGCGCCTCGGCGGTGGGCTTGTCGGAGGGCATGTGGCTGCCGCAGCGGAGGTCGCCCTCGCCCAGGCCAACGTCCGCAAGCCAGGCCTCCACGCGCTTTGTATGGATCGCCGCCCCCTGGTGGGAGGCGCAGGCGAGCGCGAGGTGCTCGGGCGTCAGGCGCGCCGCCGCCGCCGCGCCCGATTCCAGAAGCGGCAGGGCCTGGATCATCTTGGAGGAGGAGCGCGGGTAGACGATCGCGTCCGGGTCGCCCCAGGCCGTCACCACCTCGCCCGAGGCGTCGCAGACCACGGCATGGCCACGATGAACCGACTCCAGGAGGTCGCCCCTCCACAGCTCCACGAGATCGACCGCCGACATTGAGGACCCTCCTGATCAGGCGAAGCGCAGCGACGTGACCGGACAGGGGTTTGCCCCCCGGCCCATGCGATGCTATTGGGCCTTTATCGGGTTGGAAGAGCCCCCGCCAGCCGCGAACGGCGCGCGCCGCACTGCGCCGGGCGGCCTTAGGATCTGCGGCGGGCCCTTGTTTTGGAGGCTGACGGAACGATGCGCACTACCCTTTCGCGGTTCGGGGCCCTCGCCCTTGCCGCCCTTGTCGCGGGCCCGGTGCTGGCCCAGGAGCAGACGACGAACCGCGTGGCGGCCAGCACGGACTGGAGCGTCTTTCAGGAGGCCGACCCGACCGAGTGCTTCGCGGTCTCGGCCCCGACCCGGGTGGAGAACACCCGCGACGGCCAGCCGGTCGAGGTGTCGCGCGGCGAAACGCTGCTCTTCGTCTTCTACCGCCCCTCGGAGGGCGTGAACGGGCAGGTCACCTTCACCGGCGGCTACCCCTTCGCCGCCAACTCCACCGTGACGCTCGATGTCGGCGGGACGCAGTTCCAGCTCTTCACCGAAGGCGAATGGGCTTGGCCCGCCTCGCCCGAGGAGGATGCGACCATCGTCACCGCGCTCCGGGGCGGCTCCGAGGCGACTCTGACGGGGCAGTCGGGCCGTGGCACCGTCACGCGCGACACCTTCTCGCTCCTGGGCTTCACCTCCTCCATCGAGGAAGCCTCGAGCCGCTGCGCGAGCTGACGCGCGCCATCGCCGCAGGACCTTTGGGCCGGTTTCCCTTGGAAGCCGGCCTTTTCGTTGCTATGTGGGGTCCCTCCCCCCTCCCGAGGCCGCCATGACGCTTTCCGCCCCCATCACGCAGGACGTGCACACCATTCCGCGGAAGGTTCCGGCGGGGCCGGTGAACCTCGTCGGCCTCACGCGCGATCAGATGCGCGATGCCTTCGTCACGGCCGGCACGCCCGAGAAGCAGGCCCGGATGCGTGTGAACCAGGTCTGGCAGTGGATCTATCACTGGGGTGTGCGGGATTTTACCCTGATGACCAACCTCGCCAAGGACTACCGGGCGCTGCTCGCCGGGGCCTTTGCCGTGGATCTGCCGGAAATCGTGTCCAAGCAGGTCTCCTCGGACGGGACGCGCAAGTACCTCGTCCGCATCCAGGGCGGGCACGAGGTCGAGACCGTCTACATCCCGGAGGAGGACCGCGGCACGCTTTGCGTCTCCTCGCAGGTGGGGTGCACGCTGACCTGCTCCTTCTGCCACACTGGCACGCAGCGGCTGGTCCGGAACCTCACCGCCGGGGAGATCGTGGGCCAGGTCATGCTGGTGCGCGACGACCTGGGCGAATGGCCGGTGCCGGGCGCCCCCAAGGACGAGACGCGCCTCCTCAGCAACATCGTGCTGATGGGCATGGGCGAGCCGCTCTACAACTTCGACGCGGTGCGGGACGCGATGAAGATCGCCATGGACGCCGAGGGGCTGCAACTGTCGCGCCGCCGGATCACCCTGTCCACGAGCGGCGTCGTGCCCGAAATCGCGCGCACCGCGACCGAGATCGGCTGCCAGCTTGCGGTGTCGTTCCACGCGACCACGGACGAGGTGCGGGATGTCCTCGTGCCGATCAACAAGAAGTGGAACATCGCGACGCTTCTGGACGCGCTGCGGGAGTATCCGAACCTGTCGAACTCGGAGCGGATCACCTTCGAATACGTGATGCTCGACGGGGTGAACGATTCGGACGAGGACGCGCGGCGGCTCGTGAAGCTGATCGAGGGCATCCCCGCCAAGATCAACCTGATCCCCTTCAACGAATGGCCCGGCGCGCCCTACAAGCGCAGTTCCAACAACCGCATCCGGGCCTTTGCCGACATCATCTACAAGGCCGGCTACGCGTCCCCCATCCGCACGCCCCGGGGCGAGGACATCATGGCCGCCTGCGGGCAGCTCAAGTCGGCGACGGAACGGGCGCGGAAGTCACGCGCGCAGGTCGCCGCCGAGGCGGGGATCGCGCCGCCCACCTGAGGGCTGGCACGGGGTAGGGGCTGGCACGGGGCCCCGCCCTCCGCTAGACACGGCCCGATCAGGGGAGGGGACACCATGCAGATCACGCTCAACAAGATTCCGTTCGACGTGAAGCCGGTGGAGGGCAACCTGCGCGCCGTCCTCCTGTCGGACCCGACCATCATGCGCGGCGCCGTCCGCCCGGTCTGGGCCTGGGACATGGCCGAGCGCAAGGGGCGCTACCTCGTCCCCGTGACGCAGGACAAGGCGCTGTTGCTTCCCTCGGGCGTCACGGTCTTCGTGCCCAAGGCCGCGACCAACGGCGCGGGCCCGCAGAAGGCCGAAGGCCCGACTTCCAAAATGGCGGAGCGGTTCCTGGCCGCGGTGGGCGCCAAGAACTTCGGGCAGGTCTCCGGGGCCTTTGCGCGCGTGCTGGGCGTGCCGCAGAAGAAGCTGCCCTTCGAGACGTTCCAGCCGCTCAACGACAAGGGCTCCTACACGGTCCTGATGCAGACCGAATTTTCCGTGCTGGAACTGGAGAATGCCGGGCGGAACCTGTCGGCCTTCATCTTCGTGCCGGGACTGGTGAGCTTCCTGCACACGACCCAGGCGCCGCTGGAGGGCGCACCGCTGCCGGGCTCCATCCGGCCGGGCTTCGTGCTGCCCCCGCCCACCCAGGCCGCGCTGTCCATGCGGCGGCTGGCCGTCGCGCGGCGCCTGACCGAGATGCAGGCCGAACTGGGCGAGACCAAGCCGAACGAACTGCCGCCCGAGGACCCGCGCCGCAACGTGATCGCGAAGCTCGGGGCGGAGTGGCGGGTGCTCCAGCCCAAAAAGGACGCGCCCAAGGCGGCGTGACGTCCCAAGGGCCCTCCCCCTTCGCGGTGGGCCCTCTCAGGCCTTGGGCGGCCAGACGTCGGTGTCGTGGTCGGGGTGCTGGTGGTTGCTGGCCTGGATGCGGGGCAGCATGCCGTCCGGGTCCTCCGAATAGGTGGGCTGATCGCCGGGCAGGTCCGGCAGATGGCCATACCAAGGCACCCTGCTTTCGACTCCGTACTGCACGACCGGGGGCACGAGATCGGGCCGGTCGAATGACCCAGCCATGACTCCGATCCCCGGATCGTGGGGATAGTCGAAGATCAGGGGCGTGCCGCAGTCCCGGCAGAAGCCGCGCCGCGCGACGTCCGAGCTTGCGAACCAGGCGATCTCGCCCCGGGCAACGTGGAAGGCGGACTTGGCCACTGGGCAGATCACCGCGAACGGGCCGCCAACCGCCTTCTGGCACATCCGGCAATGGCAGACGTGGACGTTGTCGGGCGGGGCGTCCAGGACGAAGCGGACCGCTCCGCATTGGCAGCCGCCGGTCAGCGTTCTTTGGTCCATGCGATCCCCCTGCCCTCATCGGGCGCCGGCCGACCCGGCGCCCGCTGTTGCGCCCCCTCAGGCGAGGAGCGCCTGCGCCTCCTGGGCCGACAGCGCGGCGGGACGTTCGCAGGTGGTGGTCATGTCCACGAAGCGCCGCTCCTCGCCCGACCGCAGGATGCCGGTCATCACGTCCACCACATGGACCGCGAGGTCGATGTCGCAGCGGTGCTTGCGCCCCTCGGCGATGCCCTGCGCCATGTCGGCCAAGCCCGCGCCGCGCCAGTTGGCGAGGTGGCGGCCGTCGCCCGTGGTGAAGTTCGCCTGACCGAAGGGGTGCTCGCTGGCGGGGAGCGCCTCGATCTCGCCCTCGCCGCCGATCTCCACGGTGCCACCGAAGAAGTTGGGGTCCGGGACGAAGAGCGAGGCGTCCTCGCCGTAAAGCTCCATGTTGGCATGGCGGTTCTTCCACACGTCCCAGGAGGCGCCAAGCGTGACCGTGGCCCCGTTCGCGAATTCGAGGATCGCGTGGATGTCGGTGGGCGTCGCGACCTGGAGCACCTCGCCGTTGCGGGGGCCGTTCTGGATGGTGCGCGTCGCCATGCCCGCTTTGGCCATCGCCGTCACCGTCTTCACCGGCCCGATGAGCTGGACGAGGTTGGTGATGTAGTACGGCCCCATGTCGAGGACCGGCCCGCCGCCCGGGGCGAAGAAGAAGTCCGGGTTGGGGTGCCACTTCTCCATCCCGTGGCCCATCACATGGGCGGTGCCGCCCAGGATGCGGCCTGCGCGGCCTTCGTCGATGGCCTGGCGCGCCTGCTGGTGCGATCCGCCGAGGAACGTGTCGGGGGCCGAGCCCACGCGGAGGCCCTTGGACTCCGCGAGTTCCCGCAGGCGCTCGCCTTCCTCCAGAGTCAGGACGAGGGGCTTTTCGCTGTAGACGTGCTTGCCGGCCTCGAGGACTTGGCGCGACACCTCGTAGTGGACGGCGGGGACCGTCAGGTTGACGATCACGTCGATGTCGGACGCCGCGAGGAGGTCATCCACGGTCTCGGCGCGCACGCCGAACTCCGCGGCGCGAGACCGCGCGTTGTCCATGTTGATGTCGGCCACCGCGCGCAGGTCGAGGTTCGCGAAGGAAGGGCCGAGCTTGAGATAGGCCGCGGAGATGTTGCCGCAGCCGATGATGCCGACGCCGAGCTTGGTCATGGTGCTGTCCGTTCGAAAGGGAATGGGGGCAAGGAGGACCCGGCGGTCACCAGGCCTGGACGGTCTCCAGCGACCGGCGCGCGAAGCGGGCGTGGTCGGCGGGGTTGTCGTGCTCGATCACGAAATGGTCGATGCCCTGGGCGTCGAGCTCGGCCTTGATCACGGGCCAGGTCTGGATGCCGTGGCCCACATCGGCCCAGCCGTCCTCTTCGGCGTTCTCGCCCTGGGGGGCGATGTCCTTGACGTGGACGGCGCGGACGCGGCCCGAGAAGCGGCGCAGGGTGTCCACCGGGTCGAGGCCGGCCCGCGTGACCCAGCCCAGGTCGAGTTCCAGATCGAGGCCGGCATCGACCATCAGGTCCATGGGCGTCGTGCCGCCCACGGGGGCGAAGTCCCAGTCGTGGTTGTGCCAGCCCACGGCGTGCCCCGCGTCACGAATGGGCGCGAGCGCCGCCGCCACCCTGTTCGCGAAGGTGCGCCAGGAGTCGAGGTCCGTGCCGCGCTGGTCGGGCGAGATCCAGGGAACGAAGACCTTCTGGACGCCCAGGGTGCGGGCGATCTCCAGCGTGCGGGCCGGGTCACCCTCCACCATGTCAAGGCCGAAATGGCCCGAG
>CADCUU010000497.1 GCA_902805995.1 uncultured Rubellimicrobium sp. | reverse complement strand
CTCGGTGCCCACGAACTTGTCAGGCTTGGAGTCGTCGCGCGTGGAGAGCTCGAGGTAGTAGTCGTCGAGCCCGAAGTCCTTGAGCAGCCCGAGCACGAAGCCGAGCAGGTGCTCGATCTCGGCCGGCGCCTGCTCGGGGGTGACGTAGGAGTGCGAGTCGTCCTGGGTCAGGCCGCGCACCCGGGTGAGGCCGTGGACGACGCCCGACTTCTCGTAGCGGTAGACCGAGCCGAACTCGAAGAGCCGCAGCGGCAGCTCGCGGTAGGACCGCCCGCGCGAGGAGAAGATCAGGTTGTGCATCGGGCAGTTCATCGCCTTGAGGTAGTAGTTCGCGCCCTCGAACTCCATCGGCGGGAACATCGTGTCGGCGTAGTACGGCAGGTGGCCGGAGGTGTGGAACAGGCCCTCCTTCGAGATGTGCGGCGTGCCGACGTACTCGAAGCCCTCCTCGATGTGCCGACGGCGGACGTAGTCCTCCATCTCCCGCTTGATCACGCCGCCCTTGGGGTGGAAGACCGCCAGCCCGGAGCCGAGCTCGTCGGGGAAGCTGTACAGGTCGAGGTCGCGCCCGACCTTGCGGTGGTCGCGGCGCTCGGCCTCCTCGATGCGGTGCAGGTGCTCCTCCAGCGCCTCCTTGGACTCCCAGGCGGTGCCGTAGATGCGCTGGAGCTGCTTGTTCCTCTCGTCCCCGCGCCAGTACGCCGCGGCGGAGCGCATCAGCTTGAAGGCCGGGATGCGCTTGGTGGTGGGCAGGTGGGGCCCGCGGCACAGGTCGCTCCAGGCGATGTCGCCGTTGCGGCGGACGTTGTCGTAGATCGTCAGCTCGCCGGCGCCCACCTCCACCGAGGCGCCCTCGGCCGCGTCGTCGGAGGCGCCGCTGCCCTTGAGGCCGATCAGCTCGATCTTGTAGGGCTCGCCCTGGAGCTCGTCGAGCGCCTCGGCGTCGGTGGTGACGCGGCGGTCGAACCTCTGGCCCTCCTTGATGATCTTGCGCATGGCGGTCTCGATCTTGGCGAGGTCCTCCGGCACGAACGGGGTCTCCACGTCGAAGTCGTAGTAGAAGCCGTTCTCGATCGGCGGCCCGATGCCCAGCCTCGCCTCGGGCCACAGCTGCTGCACCGCCTGTGCCATCACGTGCGCGGTCGAGTGGCGCAGGATGTCGCGCCCGTCGGGGCTGTCGATCGCCACGCCCTCGACCTCGTCGCCGTCGGCCAGCACGGAGGCGAGGTCGCGCAGGGTCCCGCCCATGCGTGCGGCGATGACGTCGCTGTCGTCGGTGAACAGCTCCCAGGCCCTGGTGCCCTCCTCGAGCGTCAGAGTCGTGGTGGTCCGCTCCTGACGCTCACCGGCGTGGACGCGGACGACCTTGATCTCGGACACGGGGCTCTCCTCGGCTGTGCGGTGCGGCTCGGACCCAGTGATCGTATCCGCGCAGGTCGTCCGCTCTCGCCCGGGTTTGCGGGCTTGAACGAGATACCCTAGGGGGGTATGGTAGCCGGCATGAGCGAGACCGCGCACGCCGGCCACCCCGGCTACATGGGCAACAAGGACGACTACCTCAAGCGGATGCGCCGCATCGAGGGCCAGGTCAAAGGCATCGCCCGGATGGTCGACGAGGAGAAGTACTGCATCGACATCCTCACCCAGGTCTCGGCCGTCACGAAGGCCCTGCAGGCCGTCGCGCTGGGGCTGCTCGACGAGCACATGGCCCACTGCGGGCTCGACGCGGCCCGCGCCGACTCCCCCGAGGCCGAGGCCAAGCTGCGCGAGGCCTCCGACGCCATCGCCCGCCTCGTCCGTTCCT
>CADCUU010000496.1 GCA_902805995.1 uncultured Rubellimicrobium sp. | reverse complement strand
TGATCCGGCCGCTGAGCCGCAAGCCGCAGCGCATGCCTCTATCGCCTCCGCGCTCCGGCGCGCCTTTCCGTTGCCCGCGGAGGATGCAGAGGGACGCTTTCGGGAGATGCTGGAGGAGTTGTCCCGGCGCGCTCCGGCGGGGCAGGACCGGCACACCTGAGGGCCCTTGCCCAACCCGGGGGCGGGCACTGGATCCGCCCCCGTATCCGAAGTCACGCCTATCCGAAGTCACTGGGGAAGGGCGGGATCAGGTCCCGAAGTTTAGCCCTCCGGAAGGAGCGTCGAAAGCGCCGCGGCCAGTTCCGCCTGCCGGAAGGGCTTGGCCAGGACGGGCAGGCCCCGGATGCGGTCTGGATCGAGGTTGGCGTAGCCGGTGATCAGGAGGATCGGCAGGTCGGGGCGCTGGCCCCGAAGCACCATGGCGAAGTCCGCGCCGGTCATGCCTGGCATCATGTGGTCGGTCACCACGAGATCGGGGGCGAGCCCATCGCGCACGGCCTCCAGTGCGCGTTCAGCGCCGTTCGCCTCCACTACGTCGTAGCCGAGCTCCCTCATGCTTTCGGCCGTCGTGGTCCGCACGAGGTCCTCGTCGTCGACGAGCAGGACCGTGGCGCGGCGGGCTGCCTGGGCGATCTCCGTCTCGGTAATCTCCTCCGCCATGACCGGACTGTTGGCCAAGGGGAGCCAGAGAAGGGCGCTTGTGCCGTGCCCGAGTTCGCTCACAAGTTCGAAGCGGCCGTTCGACTGCAGGGCCAGGCCATGCACCATCGAAAGCCCGAGGCCCGTCCCACGGCCCACCCCCTTTGTGCTGAAGAAGGGCTCGATCGCCCGCTTCCTGGTCGCCTCGTCCATGCCGGTGCCGGTGTCGGTCACGCGCAGCCGCAGGTAGTGGCCCGGGGCGAGGGCGGGGTGGTCCTCCTGCGCGGCCTCGATCCTGAGATGGCCGCCCTCGGGCATGGCGTCGCGGGCGTTGAGGCAAAGGTTCAGGAGCGCAAGCTCCAGCTGGTTGGGGTCGATCGTGACGGGCGGGAGGTCGCCCGGCACGTCGATGCCGACCTGGATGGCCGGGCCCAGGCTGCGCTCGATAAGCTCGCGCATGCCCATGACCAGCTCGGCCATGGCGACGGACCGGGGCTGGAGGGTCTGCCGTCGGGCAAAGGCCAGCAGCCGCTGGATCAGCGTCCGCGCGCGGTCGGCCGACTGGATGGCGCCCGCGAGCAGGCGTTGGGACCGGTCGTCAGAGGTGCGTCGGCTCACGATGTCGAGCGCGCCGACGATGGGGGTGAGCAGGTTGTTGAAGTCGTGGGCCACCCCGCCGGTAAGCTGCCCGATGGATTCGAGCTTCTGCGCCTCGTGGAGCTGACCCTGCACCTCGGCAAGCGCGCGGGCCTGCGCCCGGGCCTCGGTCACGTCGCGGCCGACCCCGTAAAGCCGATCCCCCCCGGGCTCCAGGTTGAGGCTCCAGCTGATCAGGCGCCAGTCTCCTTGCCGCGTCAGGACCCGGTTCTCGTAGGTGACGGACTTGCGGCTTTGCAGGAGCTCCTCCATCCGCGCCTGCGCGATCCCCAGATCTTCGGGGTGGATCAGCTCGGCGTAATCCTTGCGCGCCAGTGTCTCGCTGTCCCAGCCCAGGATCCGGGTCCAGCTCCCGCTGACCTCGAGGAGACGCCCCGCGAAGTCGGCCGTGACGAAAAGGTCCTCGCTGACTTCCCAAAGACGGTTGCGCTCGTTGACTGCCTCAGTAACCCGCTGTTCCAGGGTGGCGTTGAGCTCGCGGATGCGTTCCTCCGCACGGCTGCGTTCGAACGCGTCCCAGGTCCGCTCGGCCGTGGCGCGCACCAGCTCGATCTCGTCGCGCGTCCAGATTCGGGGCTCCGGGTGGTTGACGGCCAGGATCGCCACCAGTCGGCCGTTCCGGACCAGGGGCATGTCGAGAAGGGCTAGTGTCCCCGCAGCCTCGTAAGCCGATGAGCCATCATGGGCGGACGTGCGCGGATCGGTCCGCGTGTCGCGCGCCACCAGGGGGCGGCCCGTGCGGTAATGGCCGACCGAGGGGCCCAGGCCGTCAAGAGGGTAGGTGCCCACCGTCGCGGGCATCCCTAGCGCCGAGTATTCGCGGGAGATGGTCAGGGTCCCCGCATCCTCGTCGACCTCCGCATAGGCCACGCGCCCGGCCCCGAGCTCCCGCCCGAGGAGCGTGACGACTCCGGCGCTGGCCTCCTCCGACGTGGACGCACGAACCAGAAGGTCGCTCAGTGCGAGCTGGAAGGCGTCGCGCCGTTCGCGGGCGTGCCGTTCGGTGACGTCGGTGTGGACGCCGACCCATTCCCGGATGGACCCGTCGGGGTCGAGGAGAGGGAGCGCCCGGATGGCGAAGCGGCGATAATCGCCCTCGCGGCAGAGGACCCGATGCTCGAAGACGAAGCGGCAGCGCTCAGCCACGGCGGTGGACCAGGCATCCACGGTGGGCTGAGCGTCGTCGGGATGCACGGCCGCAGCCCATCCATAGCCCTGGTATTCCTCAAGGCTCTGCCCCGTCAGGGCGGACCATCCGGGCTGCTCGCCGGACATCCGGCCTTCGGCGTCGTTGGTCCAGACCACGCCCTCCACCGCGTCGACGGCGGCGCGGAACCGCTCCTCGCTTTCGCGCAGGCGGCGGGCCGACTCGCTCCGGTCCGTGGGATCACGTTTCACGACTGGAACCACCGGATCGTTGCCCGCCCCGTGATGACGGTGGCGCGGAGTTCCAAGGACGACCCTCGCGGACGAAGCGGAAATTCAAGGCTATGCGTCCCCAGCATGTAGGGCGACGGCAAGTCTGGGTAGTCGGAACGGGTTCGATGTGCGAAGCGGCGGAGATCGAGTTCCAAAGCCCCGAAGCCGACCCCTGTCCGAGAGGCGACGGCCTGGGGCAGGGTGCTGGCAGTCCAGAGGCACAGGCCGATCGCATCAGGATCGGAGTCGTCGCAAGCGGTCGCGGTGTCGTCCATGGCGCCCTTCTGCAGCACGGATCCAGTTCCCGATGGATAACCTAGTTCTCATGGCATGGGAGCGTAGAGCGACGTCCAGGGACGCCCTTTTCGCAAGGAAAGGGCCTTTGGGGTACATCGCCACCGCAGCACAGGATGCTGTCCAAGGCATGGCCGGCCCTGACAGCCACCGCTCGTGCGAACGCACCCGGCCTTCATGCCACGTCCGGGGCAGATGCCGGGTCATGTGCGATGAGGTCCCCCAGCGAGAGCACTTGCGCCCTATCCATGATGCTGCGCAACTGCCGACGGGCGGCATGGGGCGGCGTGTCAGGACACGTAATGCCTGTCCATGTCATCGTTAGCGTCGGGCAAGGCAGCGGGGGACCAGGATGGCACTCAAAAAGACGGCGGATCTCGGTGTGCGCCAGGATGCCGGACGGGTTCCGCCCGCCGATGACCGTGCCGTCGCCGATCAGTCCCGGTCGCGCGAACGGGTTCGTGCGCGCCAGGACCGGATCGGGGAGCGCATCGCTGCCGCAACCGAGGAGCTGGCCAGCGGCATCACCGAAGCCGCCGCGGCGGCCGAGGAACTGCGCCGCGCCATGTCCCAGATCGCCGCGGGCGCCGAGGAGGCCGCCGGCGCCTCTCAGGAGTCGCTTGGCGCGATCCAGTCGATATCCGACGCGATGGTCCAGGCCCGGGCCAGCGCGGAGGAAGCGCGCCGCCGGACCGAGACGCTGCAGTTCCAGTTGACCGAGGTGAGCGGACAGATCGGCCTGTCCGTGACCAGCATCCGGGCCAATGCCGAACGGCAGGGCGCCACTGTCGAGGCGACGCAGGCGTTGGAGCGGCAGGCCGAGGCCATAGCGGCAGTCACGGCCAGCATTACGCGCATTGCCGACCAGACCAACCTCCTGGCGCTGAACGCCGCCATCGAGGCCGCGCGGGCCGGCGCCCAGGGCCGTGGCTTTGCCGTCGTGGCCGACGAGGTGAGGGCTCTGGCCGACCGGGCCGAGAAGGGCGCGTCCGAGGCCCAGGCCCTCGCGCTGCGGATCGGTGACGACGTGCGTGTCGCGGCCCAGGCGATCCAGGCGGCGGCGGACGAGGCGGCCCGCCAGGCCGAATCCGGGCAGGACGTCGTGGCCGCCCTCGACGACATGCGGCGCGACATGACGGTTCTGGCCGACGGCGCCCAGGCGATCCTTCTGCGGGCGGTGGAGGCCGAGACGGCGACCCAAGAGGCGCAGCGCGGAGCGGAGCAGGTCGCCTCGGCCGCAGAGGAGCAGGCCGCAGCCTCCACCGAGGCGCTCCAGGCGCTGGAGCAGCAGTCTCAGGCGCTCGACCAGAGCCAGACCACCGCCCTAGCTCTTGCGGCGATCGCCGACGAGCTTCGGGGCCATGCCTCGCTCGCCCAGGCGGCGGGCGAGGTCGGCTCGGCGGCGGAGGAGCTTTCGGGCACCGTGCAGGAGCTTTCGGGCGCCTCGGCGCAGATCATGGCCGCCGTGGAGCAGATCAGCCGCGGCGCCCAGGAGCAGGCCGCCGCCGCCCAGCAGTCGAGCACCGCCATGGCCCAGATCGAGTCCGGGGCGACCCTGGCCCTCGCGACGGCGCGTGCCGGCGTGGAGAGGTCCGTCTCCATGCGCGACATGATGGGCGAAAGCCGCCGGACCGTCGACCGCCTGATCGAAGGGGTCGACCTCGCCCTTCAGGACACCAGGAGGAGCCAGAGCCTCGTGTCCAACCTTGAAGGCGTCAGCCGTCAGATCGACCGCATCGTCGATGCGATCACCATGATCGGCATGCAGACGAATCTTTTGGCCGTCAGCGGCGCCATCGAGGCCGCCCGGTCCGAGGAGCACGGATCTGGCTTTGCCCTGGTTTCCGCCGATATCCGGGCGCTGGCGCAAGATGCCGCCGACAATGCCGCCGAGATCCGGGACACCGTGCGCGCCGTCCAGGACCAGATCGGGCGGATCCGCCGCGACCTGGAGCAGGTCGCCGCCGTATCCGAGATCGAGGTGCAAAAGAACCGGGCGGTCACGGTCCTTCTCGTCACCGTGGAGGGGGAGATCGAGCGCATTCGCGACGGCAACCAGAGCATCATGCAGGATTCGGAGCGGATGCTGACCGCGAGCCAAGAGGCCTCGGCGGGCGCGCGGCAGATCGCCGTGGCGGCCGAGCAGGCCAGCTCTGCCGTGGCTCAGGCGGCCACGGCGGCCCGCCAGCAGGCCCGGGGCGCCGAGGACCTGGCCGCCGCGATCGAGGAGATCGCCTCCTTGGCCGACGAACTGCATGCCTGACGGGAGCCAGCCGCCTATGACGGGCACGCGGAGCTATCTTAGCTTCGATGTCGCGGGCGAGGGCCATGCCCTCCCGATGGAGGTGGTGCGCGAGATCCTGCGCGTGCCGCCGCTGGTCCGCGTGCCGCAGGGCCCGGCCAGCCTGGAAGGCCTGGGCAACCTTCGGGGCCGCGTTCTTCCGGTCGTCAACCTCGCAGGCCTGCTGGGCAAGCAGTCGGACGATGGAACGGAGTCGGCGCGGGTGCTCTTGCTGGATCGCGCCTCCCTCCTGGGCCTGAGGGTGGACGCGGTTCGGGGTCTGGTGACGGTTGGGCGGGATCAGGTCGAGGAGAACAGCGGGTCCACGGTCCTGCGGACCCCGGGCGGCGACCTCCGCGTCATCGACCCCGGGCCCCTGCTCGCGGCAGAGTTCAGGCCCCAGCCCCGCGGGCTGCGATCCGGCCGGGCGCGTCCGGTGGGGGACGACCGGGCGGAGGTGACGGCTCCGGCGGGGCAGGTGGGCCTGATCGGCTTCGAGCTGGAGGGGCGGGAGTATGCCCTTCCCCTAGGTGGGGTGCGGGAGGTGCTGTCGCTTCCCCCGGATATCGCGGTCCTGCCGGGGAGCGATGAGGCCTCCTTCGGCGTGGCGACGCTTCGCGGGCGGGTGCTGCCGATCCTGTCCGGGCGGTCCCTGCTGGGCCTGCCGACGGAGGGGCAGGGGGACGGCGCAAACCGGGTGATCGTGATTCCGCTGGGGTCGGGCGGGTTCGGGGTGCTCGTGGACCGCATCACGGCCATCCATCGCACCGATGCGGCCGGGTTCGGTCCGGTGCCCGCCATCCTGGGCCGCGGTCCCCGGCCCGAGGCCGAGGTGCAGGCGATCGCGCGCGTGGGCGGGCGCCTCGTGGCTGTCCTTTCGCCCGACAGGCTCCTTGGCCCCGAACGAACTGGACGTATCTTGGCAATGGACAGCGAGGCGGAAGGAACGATGGCGCCGACCGAGAAGGCAGAGGCGCAGCAGTTCATCCTGTTCCACTTGGGGGACACGGAATGCGCCATCCCCATCGGCTCGGTGGAGGAGGTGGCACGCGTGCCGGACCGGTTCTCGACCCTCCCTCGGGCGCCCGCTTACGTGAAGGGGGTCATGACCCTGCGCGGGCAGGCCCTCCCGGTCGTTGATCTCCGGGAGCGGCTCGACCTTCCGCCCGTGCCGCCGACCGGGCGGGAGCAGGTCCTGGTTCTGTCGTCGAAGGGCGAGCGGGCCGGGTTCATCGTGGATGCGGTCCGCGACGTCGCGCGCCTGCCTCCATCGGCCATCGAGCCCGCGCCCGAACTGGCGGACGGGCGGGCGATGGTGGTCACCCAGGCCGCCAACCTCGCGGAGGCCGGGCGGCTCATCTTGCTGATCGATGCCGGACGGCTGCTGGAGGGAACGGAGATGCTGGCCCAGGACGCTCCCCTCCCGTGATCAGGCTTCTGATCGTCGATGACTCGGCGCTGATGCGCAAGCTCCTGGCCGGGCTCTTTGCCGCGGAGGGGGACTTCGAGGTCCGGCTGGCCCGCAACGGTGAGGAAGCCCTGGACCTGGCCCGGGCCGAGAGGCCGGACGTGGTGACGCTGGACGTGCAGATGCCGGGGATGGACGGGCTCGCCTGCCTCGACCGGCTGATGATCGAGGCGCCATGTCCTGTCGTCATGGTGTCCTCCGTCACCCGGAAAGGGGCTGAGGCCACGCTGGAAGCCTTGCGCCTGGGCGCGATCGATGTCGTGGCCAAGCCGACCGGCGCGGTGTCGCTGGAGATGGACAGGCTCGGCCCGGTGATCGTGGCCCAGGTGCGCGCCGCGGCGGGGGCGAAGCTGCGCCGTAGCCTGCGGCTGACCGAGGTGGTGCGGCACAAGGTCGGGCGGCCAGGACCTGCGGGCGTTCAGGGCGCGCCCGCTCCCCGGCCTTTCCGTCCCGCGAGGGGGCGGGTGGATGCAACCAGCGGGCTCGTCCTGATCGGGACTTCGACGGGGGGTCCTCCGGCCCTGGAGGCCGTCCTGACCCAGCTCCCGACCGACTTTCCCCTCCCCGTTCTGGTGGCGCAGCACATGCCCGCGACCTTTACCGGGGCCATGGCGCGGCGGCTCGACAGCCTGTGCGCCATCGAGGTGGTGGAGGTAGACGAACCCATGCCGCTGGTCGCGGGCCGGGCCTATATCGGGCGCGGGGACGCCGACCTCCTCGTGAGCCGCCGGGCCGGAGGTCTGGTCGCGCTGCCCGCGCCGGCCTCGTCGAAATATCTTTGGCATCCGAGCGTGGACCGCATGGTGGACAGCGCGCTGGAGCACCTGCCCGCCGAGCAGCTCCGTGGTGTGCTGATGACCGGCATGGGCCGCGACGGGGCCGAGGCGATGACGCGGCTCCACCAGCTCGGCGGCCGCACCATTGCCGAAGCGGAGGCGACCGCCGTGGTCTGGGGCATGCCGGGCGAACTCGTGCGGTCCGGCGGGGCGGAGGTCGTCGTGCCCCTGGACGAGATCGCTCCCACGCTTCTTCAGATGGTGACCTGACATGCCCCTGGTCCGACGCGAGCCCGCCACGCCGTCCATTCCGGCCTCCGCCGCGCCTTCCCTGGAAGCCCTGGACCCGGAGATCCGCCGCCAGGCCGCGCATGCGCTCGCTGCCGATCCCGGGGCGGTGGAGGCCCTGGGACGCGCCTATGGCATGGAGCACGATCCGACCGTGCGAGAGGCAATCCTCACGAGCCTAGTGCGGATCGGGGGCCCTAGCGCGGTAGGGGCGATCCTTCCCTATCTGGAGGCCGACGACGCGGCGCTGCGGACCGGTGCCGTGGACGCTCTCCGAAGCCTCCCGGACACCCTCGACCGGCTGCCGGGGCTCCTGGGCGATCCCGATCCCGACCTCCGGATCCTCGCGGCCGAGATCGCCCGATCCATGCCAGCCGCGTCCGGGGCCAAGCTCCTCTGCCGGCATGTCGCCAAAGAGCATGATCCGAATGTCTGCGCCGCGGCCCTGGACGTCCTGGCCGAGATCGGGGGGCCGGACTGCCTGCCCACCTTGCAGGCCTGCGCCGAACGCTTCGCGGCCGAGCCTTTCCTTCGCTACGCGGTGGGCGTGGCCATGGCCCGGATCGCGGGCCCGCAGGCGACCGGGGCCCGATGAACGCAGCCCCGCCCCCCGGCGCGACCGAGGAGGAGTTCCAGCGCCTCTGCGACCTCCTGTATCGCCAGACGGGCTTGGCGCTCACGGCGGCCAAGCGCTATTACGTGGACCGGCGCGTTGCCGACCGCATGACGGCGACGGGGGCGGGCTCCTTCGCGTCCTACTTCGCCCTCCTTCGCGCAACTGCGGGGGGCGAGATGGAGCTCCTCGTCAACAGCCTGACCGTCAACGAGACTTACTACTTCCGCGAAGATCACCAGCTTCGCTGCCTCACCTCTTCGCTCCTGGACCAGATCATTCAGCGCAAGCGCCGGGACGAGCCGATCCGCATCTGGTCCGTGCCCTGCTCCACGGGCGAGGAGCCCTATTCCATCGCGATCTGGCTCCTAGAGAACTGGCCCGCGGTGGACGACCATGAGATCGAGATCGTGGGATCGGACATCGACACCCGGGCGCTCGCGGCAGCACGGGAGGGAATCTATGGCCGGCGGGCCCTGTCGCGGCTGCCGCCCGACCTGGTCGCGAAGTATTTCCACCCGGCGGGGGAGGAGAGATGGCAGATCATCGACGGGCTGCGGGACTCGATCCTGCTCAGCCGCGTGAACCTCGTGGATGGGGCCGGGATCGCGCGGCATGGCCGGTTCGACGTGATCTTCTGCCGCAATGTGCTGATCTATTTCGACCCGCCGACCAAGGCGCGGGTGCTGAACGCCCTCGCGGCGCAGCTCCAGCCGGATGGTGTGCTGTACCTGGGCGGAGCGGAGACGGTGCTTGGGTTGACAGATCGGCTGGTGCCGGTGCCGGGCGAGCGCGGGGTCTATGAGCAGCCGAGGGAAGCGGCCCTGGCAGGCTGACATTCAGGCTTTCGGGCACGCAGCGAAGGCCCGGTGGAGTTGCTCCACTGGGCCTTCGCTGCGTCAGGCGACCTGGCGGTCGGCAGGGATAGTAGCGGGGCGCGGCGGGCATCCGGGTCGCGCAGGACATAGCCGCGGCCCCAGACGGTGCCGATCAGGTTGTCGGCCCCGGCCTGGGCCAGCTTCTTGCGCAGCTTGCAGATGAAGACGTCGATGATCTTCACCTCGGGCTCGTCCATGCCGCCGTAGAGATGGTTGAGGAAGGCTTCCTTGGTGAGGACCATGCCCTTGCGCAGCGTCAGCAGCTCGAGGATCGCATACTCCTTGCCGGT
Source organism: uncultured Rubellimicrobium sp. (assembly GCA_902805995.1). GTDB lineage: Bacteria > Pseudomonadota > Alphaproteobacteria > Rhodobacterales > Rhodobacteraceae > Rubellimicrobium. Next base: position 453 of record CADCUU010000496.1, on the reverse strand, counting down.
GAGGTGGACCTGCTGGCCATCCACCGTCACCTCGCGCGAGCCGAGGTTGAGGGTGAGGCCGCCGACCGAGAGGCTCGGCTGGGCGAAGCCCTTGGCGCGGCGGACGACGGCCTGGATACGGGCCAGCAGCTCCTGCCCGTCGAAGGGCTTGGTGATGAAGTCGTCTGCGCCGACGCCGAAGCCCTTCACCTTGGCCTGCGGGCGGGCGAGGCCCGAGAGGATCAGCACCGGCGTCTCGATGCGCCCGGCGCGCAACCGGCGGACGACCTCATAGCCCTCCATGTCGGGCAGGACGAGGTCGAGGATAACGATGTCGTAGTCGTAGAGGCGGACCAGCTCGAGCGCCTCCTCGCCGCTGTCGACGGCGTCCACGACCATGGCGGAGGCCTTCAGCATGGCCGTGATGCCGCGGGATGCCGTGAGATCGTCCTCAACCAGAAGCACGCGCATGTT
>CADCUU010000495.1 GCA_902805995.1 uncultured Rubellimicrobium sp. | reverse complement strand
CGGCCGGGGCGTCGGAGGCCGAGCGGCTCGCGGCGTTGCAGGCCCGGGCCGAGGCTCTGCGGGACGGCGTCCTGAGCGAGGACGAGCGCGAACGGCTCGCGGCGGGGCCTTCGTTGCCATGAGCGAGCGGACGGGGTAACGCTCCGCGCGGAATTCCCAAGGCACAGGACAGCACCATGACCGACCCCCTCCGCATCGGCATCGCCGGACTCGGCACCGTGGGGGCTGGCGTCCTGCGCATCCTGCAAGGCCATGGCGACCTGATCGCCGCCCGCGCGGGGCGGCGGATTGAAGTCATGGCGGTCACCGCCCGCGATCGGAGCCGCGACCGGGGCGTGCCGCTCGATGCCTACGCCTGGGAGGAGGACGCCGTCGCGCTGGCGAAACGGGGCGACATCGACGTCTTCGCGGAGCTGATGGGCGGACACGAAGGCGCCGCCAAGGACGCGACCGAGGCGGCCCTGGCCGGGGGCCGCGACGTAGTCACCGCGAACAAGGCGATGCTCGCCCATCACGGGCACGCGCTGGCGCTGATGGCCGAGGAGGCCGGACGGGTGATCCGCTTCGAGGCGGCAGTGGCGGGCGGCATCCCCGTGATCAAGGCCCTGACCGAAGGCCTCGCGGGGAACGAGATGACCCGCGTCATGGGCGTCATGAACGGCACCTGCAACTACATCCTGACCCGGATGGAGTCGGCGGGCCTGCCCTATGTCGAAGTGTTTGAGGAAGCGCGGCAGCTGGGCTATCTGGAGGCCGATCCGCGCCTTGACGTGGACGGGATCGACGCGGGGCACAAGCTGTCGCTCCTCGCCTCCATCGCCTTCGGCACGCAGGTCGATTTCGGCCATGTGGAGCTTGAGGGCATCGGCGCCGTCACCATCGAGGACATCCGCCGCGCCGCCGACATGGGGTTCAAGATCAAGCTCCTGGGCGTCGCGCAGATGACCGGCCGGGGGCTGGAGCAGCGGATGCAGCCCTGCCTCGTGCCCGCGACATCGCCGCTGGGACAGCTTCAGGGCGGGACCAACATGGTGGTGCTGGAGGGCGACTCGGTCGGCCAGATCGTCCTGCGCGGCGCCGGCGCGGGCGCGGGCCCGACGGCGAGCGCGGTGCTCTCGGACCTCGTGGATATCGCGCGGGGCAATCGTCTGCCGACCTTCGGCCAGCCCGCCTCCACGCTGCGGCAGGCCCGTCCGGCCAAGGCTGCCGTCCCCGCGCCCTATTACCTGCGGCTCGAACTTTTCGACAAGCCGGGCGCGCTGGCCAAGGTCGCCCGCGTTCTGGGCGACTCGGGCATCAGCATCGACCGGATGCGGCAGTACGGGCACGAGGAGTCCACCGCACCCGTCCTCATCGTCACCCATAAGACCACGCGCATCGCGCTGGACGAGGCTATCGCCGGATTTGCCGAAACCGGGGTCATCATGGGCCAGCCCGTGGCGATCCGGATCGAGCAGGTCTGACCTGAGGGGATCAGGCAGCGATCGCCGCTGCCTGCCCCTGCCAGCGGAAGTACCCGGCCACCCGGAAGCCGCCGCGATGAAGGTCCTCCACGGGCGTGAGGACCATCCCCTCGGCCCGCGTGCAGTGGAGCACATGGCCGGGGGCCACCCAGACGCCCACATGGGCAAGGAGCCCGCCCTTCCACATCACCACGGCGTCACCTTCCTCCGGGCACTGCACAGGCGCCCAGTCCGAGGTGGCAAGCGCGTTGCGGATCAGGCGTTGCGCGACGCGCAGGTTGCCATGGGCCGCCGGCACCTCGATGTCGTAGCCGAAGACCTGCCGCCAGACGAGCGCCGCGCGATGCGCGCACTCGCCCGCGCCAAGGATGTAGGGGAGGCCCACAAAAGCCTGCGCCCAGTTGGACGGGCAAACGGACGAGCCAAGCTCGGCTGCGAACATGGTAACCTCCCAATGGGCGATGCGTCGGAAAGGACGCTCAAGCTCTTCATCAATTGAACCGATCCAACCCTAGGTGCGACTTTCTGTCAAGCGAAAACTTGGATCGGTTCAAACGAACATGGCTGGCCGCGTAACGAACATTCGGGCTCCTTGGACCTCGCCCGCGACCTCTGTTAGCGCTCACGACCCTTCCCGTCGGGGCGGGCGCAGGCTAACCCCTTGGACAAGCTCTTCCAGCAAGGACCACGCCACATGGCCGACACTCCCGACTTCTCCGACCGCATGCTGTCCCTGGGCCTCGCCCGCGTCTCCGAGGCGGCGGCGATCGCTTGCGCCGACCATGTCGGGCGCGGCAACGAAAAGGCCGCTGACCAAGCCGCCGTGGACGGGATGCGCCGCCAGCTCAACATGCTCGACATCAAGGGCGTCGTGGTGATCGGCGAAGGGGAGCGCGATGAAGCCCCCATGCTCTATATCGGGGAGGAGGTCGGCACCGGGAACGGCCCCGCCGTGGACATCGCGCTCGACCCGCTCGAAGGCACCACCCTCACCGCCCGCGACATGCCGAACGCCCTCGCGGTCGTCGCCATGGCCCCGCGCGGCACGATGCTGCATGCGCCGGACGTGTACATGGAGAAGCTCGCCGTCGGCCCCGGCTTCAAGCGCGGAGTCGTCACGCTGTCGATGTCGCCCTCGGAGCGGGTGTCGGCGCTCGCCTCCTCCAAGGGCGTGTCCACGCGCGACATCACGGTCTGCATCCTCGACCGCGAGCGGCACGAGGAGATGATCGCCGAGGTCCGCTCCACCGGCGCCAAGGTCCGGCTCATCACCGATGGCGACGTGGCGGGCGTCATGCACTGCGCCGAACCCTCGACGGGCATCGACATGTACATGGGTTCCGGCGGCGCGCCCGAGGGGGTGCTCGCGGCGGCGGCGCTCAAGTGCATGGGCGGGCAGATCTTCGGCAAGCTCCTGTTCCGAAACGACGACGAACGCGCCCGCGCAACCAAGGCGGGCATCACCAACTTCGACCGGGTCTACACCCGCGACGACATGGTGACCGGCGACGTGATCTTCGCCGCCACGGGCGTCACCGACGGCTCTCTCCTCCCCGGTATCCGTCGCACGCCCGAATCCATCACGGTGGAAACCGTCCTGATGCGGTCCAAGACCGGATCGGTGCGGCGCATGGCCTACACGAACCCGATCCGCTGAGGGTCAGCGTCGGAGGGGGTGCGACCCCCTTCGGCTTGTCCCCAGGTCCATCGGCCCCGCGCCCAAGCGGGGCCCCGCGACATCCGGCCCCTGCCCCCGCGCGCCCTCTTGCCATCAATGGCACCCCCGCGCGAAAGCTGCGGGATGACCGCCTTTCTCGACGTCTCCGAATCGCTCACCGGCCGCCGCTGGATCGGCCCCAGCCTGGAGGAGGACCGGCTGGCCGAGGCCATGGCGCGCGACGCCCGGCTCGACCGCGCCGTGGCCCTCACGCTGGTGCGGCGCGGCATCGCGATCGACCAGGCCGCGGGCTTCTTGGAGCCGCGCCTGCGGGACCTCCTTCCCGACCCGCTTACCCTGCGCGACATGGGCGACGCCGCCGACCGCCTCCTCCAGGCGGTGGAGCGGCGGGAAAGGGTCGCGGTCTTCGCCGATTACGACGTGGACGGCGGCGCCTCGGCGGCGCTTCTCCTCGTATGGCTGCGGCGGATGGGGCTGGGCGCGACGCTTTATGTCCCCGACCGGATCGAGGAAGGCTACGGCCCCAACGAGCCCGCGATGGAAAAGCTCGCCGCCGGGCACGACCTCATCGTCTGCGTCGATTGCGGGACGCTGTCCCACGGACCCATCGCGGCGGCAGCGGGTTGCGACGTGGTCGTGCTCGACCACCACATGGGGGGCGAGACGCTGCCCCCCTGCGTGGCCGTGGTGAACCCGAACCGGCAGGACGAATCGGGCGACCTCGGCCATCTTTGCGCGGCAGGCGTCGTGTTCCTCCTGCTGGTGGAGGCGAACCGGAGGCTCAAGGCGCTGGGGGGCGCGGGGCCGGATCTCATGGCGATGCTCGACCTCGTGGCGCTGGCGACCGTGGCCGACGTGGCGCCGCTCCTGGGGGTGAACCGCGCGCTGGTGCGGCAGGGGCTCGCGGTGATGGCGCGGCGCGAACGGCCGGGGATCGCGGCGCTGGCGGATGTGGCGGGCCTGAACTCCGCGCCGACCTGCCATCATCTCGGCTATGTCCTGGGGCCGCGCGTGAACGCGGGCGGGCGCGTGGGGCAAGCCGACCTGGGCGCGCGCCTACTCGCCACCGACGATCCCGTCGAGGCGCAGGCCCTGGCCGAACGGCTCGACCGCCACAACGGGGAGCGGCGGGAGATCGAGGCGGGCGTCCAGGCCGCCGCCCTCGCGCAGGCCGAATCCCGGGGCGACGGCCCGCTGGCATGGGCGGCCGGAGAGGGCTGGCATCCCGGCGTCGTGGGCATCGTCGCCGCGCGCCTCAAGGAGGCTACGCAGCGCCCGGCCGTGGTGATCGCTCTCGACGGCGGGATCGGCAAGGGATCGGCCCGGTCGATCGCGGGAGTGGACATCGGTGCCGCCATCCACCGCGTCGCGGCCGAGGGCCTGCTGCTGCGCGGCGGCGGCCACCGGATGGCGGCGGGCCTCACGGTGGAGCGTGACAAGCTCGACGCGGCCATGGAGCGGCTGTCGGAACTTCTCGCCAAGCAGGGCGCGGGCGCCGGGGGGCCGCGCGACCTGTCGCTCGACGGGCTCCTCATGCCCAAGGCGGCGCAGGCGGACCTCGTGGAGCTGATCGACCGGGCGGGTCCCTTCGGGGCGGGCTCCCCCTCCCCCCGATTCGCCTTTCCGGACTTGGTGGTAACCTTGGCGCGGACGGTGGGGAGCGGGCATCTCAAGCTCGCCTTCACCGACGGGCTGGGCGGGCGGCTCGACGCGATCGCCTTCGGCGCGGCCGAAGGACCGCTGCGGCGGCTTCAGCCCGGCGGGGGGAGGTTCCATGTGGCCGGGCGGCTGGAGGTGAACACCTGGCAGGGGCGCCGCACCGCGCAACTCCTCCTCGACGACGCCGCCCCCGCCGCGCGCCGCTGACCGCGAGCCTGCCGCAAGGACATTTCGGGCGGCCCCTTGCCCTCCCCTGCGGCTTTGTCTAGGAAGCGCCCACTGACCGCGGCCCGTTCGTCTATCGGTTAGGACACCAGGTTTTCAACCTGGGAAGAGGGGTTCGACTCCCCTACGGGCTGCCACCAGTTCTCCCCTTCACCGTGAGTTACCTTTGAGCGGCCCTTGAGGGTTCATTGGGACAGTCGCGCGAAATGGTCGCATCGCATGCGCCGTAAGGCCGCCCTCGATCAAGCTGCGCCACCAGCTTCGACCTCCCAAGCAACCCGACAAGCTGCATGACTCCGGGCCACGACCAGAGGACGCCCGGCCACCTCAAAGCCCACACCACCGCAATAGGCTCCACCCTCAAGCTCTCGCCCGAACTGCGGCCGAGGAGACACGGGACGCGCAGCGCCCCCTTTGCACCGCATTGAGGACAAGAAGCTCAGCAAGGCTCGCCGCCGGGACGCAGGCCCACCAGGGACCACGTCCTCACGGGAGTCTCCGGCATGCGTCTTGCACTTGCTTTCCTTGTCCTCGCCAGCCCCGCCCTTGCGGACACGGATGTCAGATGGGGCATCCCGCTGGCACGCAGCGGCGGCCCGAACGAGCTTCGCCTGTCCCGTTGCGACGACGGCGCCTGCTTCGCGCAGGTGACCTTCCAGAACTCCCAGCTCCGGGGCATGGCACTGACCCGGAGCTTTGCGCTCGACCTCGACGGCTTCAGGGTCAGCGTGACCGTCGTGGACGGAGAGCTTCGCGCGCCCGAGCGCTTTGCCGTGACCCCGCCCCCCGGCTTCACCGCCAAGCCGTCCGAACTGACGGTCGGCGAAGACGAGGTCGGCACCATCAGCATCGTCGCCATGCCGATGTCCTGACGCAGGCTCGGACCACCCGACAGGCGCGCGGGCTTTCCTTTCGGGATCGCCGTTGGTAGGCCCTCCCCGCAGGCGGCGGGGACGTTGCGAATGCGGATCGCTGTTCTGGGCACGGGTCTGGCCGGTCAGCTCGCGGCGCTGGAGATCGCCGAGGCGGGCCATGACGTCGATGTGCACGCCACGGATCGCGCCGCCGGTGGCCTCGGGGTCATCCGCCTGGGGTATTCCTGCGCCGGCGGGGCGGGGCTGGCGGCGGTTCGGGTCCTGCTCCGGGGGGCCGCGGCCTTCCGCCCGCTTGTGGAGAGATGGACGGGCGCCGCGCTCTTCGAGGATCACGGCTCGGCCGACCTCCTCCATGCCCTCCCGCAGGACACGCTCCTTTCTGCCGACGCCGCCCGCCTCCATTTCGCGGGCGTCGCGCGGCTGATGGCCGACCCCGTCGGGCCATTCGCCTTCGGGGTGGAGGCACGCGGCTGGCGGCAGTTGTCGCCCCGGGAACTGGCCGGGCTCTTCGACCCCGCCCATGTCACAGCCGCGTTCGCTACACGCGAGGTCGCGCTGGACCCCGAGACGCTGCACAGGGCTCTGGATCAGGCGATGCGGGCGCAGCCCCGCCTGCGGGTTCGCGACGACCTGACCCCGCGGCCGCCGGTTCCGGGGAGGCCGGACCCGGCCTTCGACGGCTACGACGCCGTCATCGACACCCGCCCCCACGAGGCCCCCTGCACCCGTCCTCCGTCGCTCCTTCTAAGCCACCAGGGGGAGACCGGGCCGTCTCCCCTGCCCTCCGTCATCCGGCTCGGAGAAGCATCGGCCGGGATCGTCGTCTTTCGGGACGAGGTGCGGATTCTGTGGCCCGGCCCCACCCGCGCGGCCGACGCCATCGCCGCCCTGAGGCAGCTCGCGCCGTGCCTGACAGAGCACCTCGCACCGCCGAGCCACTGGACCACCCAAGGGGTTCGAGGCGATTTCCAGGAGGGCTGGAGGACCAGCGGCCTCCTCTCCCATGGCCGGTTTCACTGGCTCGCAGCCGAGGAGCCGACGCTCGCGCCCCTCCTCGCCGCCGAAGCCTGCCGACGGGTGCTCGCCACAGGCGCGACTGGGGTTTGACAGCCCCTGTGACGGACCTCCCGAACACTCTGGATCGGCGTGCAATCGCGGCCCGAACAGCGCTTCGGAAACAGTGTATTTCCCCCAAGTCACTGGGGCGGCTCGCATGATTAATGAACCCAGTCCGTATCTTGCGCGTTTGGAAAGGGTCAAGGCGGGCGAACTGGCCCGTCGTTCCGATTGGAGTTTGCGATGAACAAGCGTTCCATTCTCGCGTTCGGTGCCGCCGCCATCATGGCCGCCGCCCCCGCTCTCGCCCAGGTGTCCGCCACCGCCGCCACCGACCTCAACCTGCGCGCGGGCCCTGGCCCCGACCAGGAGATCCTGAGCGTCATCCCGGCCCAGAACGCCGTCACGGTCGATGGCTGCCTCGAGGCCGCGAACTGGTGCCAGGTGTCCTTCGAGGGGACTCAGGGCTGGGCCTATGGCGACTACCTCACCGCGACCGCCGAAGGCCAGGCCGAGCCGCTCGTCGTCTTCGAAAACCGTGAGGCCCTTCAGGTCCCGGTGATCGTCGTCGACAACGTGGCCACCACCTCGACCGACACGGCCGAAACCGTCGATGAAGCCGCCGACGCAGCGGTGAGCGCGGGCGCGGGCGCCGCCATCGCCGGGGCGCTGATCGGCGGGCCTCTCGCCATCGCGGCGGGCGCGGCGCTGGGCGCGGCGGCGGGCACCATCGGCGACGACGACCCGGCCGTCCAGTACGTCCGCGACAACCCGACGGACAACATCTACATGGATGGCGAAGTCGTCCAGGGCGCTGGCATCCCCGAAGGCGTCGACCTCGTGGCGATCCCCGAGACGACCTACAGCTACCTCACGGTGAACGGCCTTCCGGTCATCATCGACAACGACAGCCGTCAGATCGTCCGCATCGTCCGCTAACCCCAACGGGTTCGGTAGAACGGAAAGGGGCCGCCCGAGCGGCCCCTTTTTCGTGTGCCGAACTGGCTTTCAGGACTGGCCTTCACATGGCCTCGGCAAACAGCCGTTCCGTGTTCTCCTGGGTCAGCGGCACCGGGTTCCCGCCAGCCGTGGGGTCCACGATGGCCTGCGCAGCGAGTTCAGGGATGCGCGCATCCTCCACCCCCATGGCGCGAAGCCCCCTAGGCATCCCGAACAGGTCGTTCAGCTCCTCCACCCGGGCCAGGAAGCCGTCGAAGCCCCCCGCGATCCCCAGATAGGCCGCCGCGCGGTCGATCTTCCCCTCGATGACTGAGCGGTTGAAGCGCAGCACCGCGGGCATCACCACGGCGTTGGTGGTACCGTGATGCGTGCCATAGTTGGCCCCCACCGGATGCGACAGCGAGTGGATCGCCCCGAGACCCTTCTGGAACGCGACCGCGCCCATGGACCCGGCCGCCAGCATATTGGCCCGCGCCTCCATGTCCTGCCCATCGCGGAAGGCGCGGGGGAGGTACTCGTTCACCAGCCGCATCCCCTCCAGCGCGATGCCCTGGCTCATGGGGTGGAAGAACTCCGAGCAATAGGCTTCCAGGCAGTGGGCAAAGGCGTCCATCCCCGTGCCCGCCGTCAGGCCGGGCGGGAGGCCCAGCGTCAGCACGGGGTCCGAGATCACGACCCGCGGCAGGACCTTGGGATGGAAGATCACCTTCTTCACATGGCTCTGGGTGTTGGTGATAACGCTCGCCCGCCCCACCTCCGACCCCGTCCCGGCGGTGGTGGGCACGGCGACGATGGGCGCGATGCCGTCCGCGTTCGCGCGCGTCCACCAGTCGCCCACATCCTCGAAGTCCCAGACGGGCCGCGTCTGGGCCGACATGAAGGCCACCATCTTGCCCAAGTCGAGGCCCGAGCCGCCGCCAAAGGCCACCACCCCGTCATGCCCCCCCTCGCGGTAGGCGCGCAGTCCGTCGTCGAGGTTGCGGTCGGTCGGGTTGGGGTCCACGTCGGAGAAGACCGCGCGCCCTAGCCCCGCCTCCTCCAGGAGGTCGAGGGCCTGGGCCGTGATATCCATGTCCCGCAGCCCCCGGTCGGTCACAAGGATCGGGCGCGCGATCCCGGCCTCCCGGCAGGCGGCAGCCAGTTCCGCGATCCGGCCCGCGCCGAACAAGACGCGGGTCGGGTAGGACCAGTTGGCGGACAGGCTCATGACTTCACCTTGCGGAAGTGGTAGGATTTCGGACGCGTCACGCTGTGATAGCCCAGCACGGACAGCGCCGCCCCGCGCCCGGTGTCCTTCACCCCCGTCCAGCAGACGGCGGGGTCGAGGTAGTCAGCGCGGTTCAGGAACACCGTCCCCGTCTCGATCCGCTCCCCCAAGCCCATGGCCCGCTCGGGGTCTGAGGTCCAGAGCGAGGCGGTGAGCCCATAGGGCGAGTCGTTCATGAGCTGCAGCGCCTCGTCGTCCCCCGCCACCGGCATGATCCCCACCACGGGCCCAAAGGTCTCCTCCGTCATCACCCGCATGGAGTGATCGACACTCACGAGAATCTGCGGCGCCAGATAGGCCCCGCCATCGTCCTGCGGGAAGCCCGCGGGGTCGATCAGCGGCGTCGCTCCCTGCGCCACCGCCTCCGCCACCTGCGCCCGCACCTCCTTGGCAAAGCGGATGTTGGCCATCGGCCCCAGCGAGGTCGAGGCATCGAGCGGATTGCCCAGCTTCTGCTGCCTCGTCCAGGCCACGGCCCTGTCCACGAAGCGATCGTAAAGGGAGCGGTGCACGTAGATGCGCTCGATCCCGCAGCAGCACTGGCCCGAGTTGAAGAAGGCGCCATCCATCAGCACCTCGACCGCCCAGTCGAGGTCAGCGTCCTCCATCACATACCCTGGATCCTTGCCGCCCAGCTCCAGCCCCAGCGGCGTAAACGTCCCCGCCGCCGCCGTCTCGATGATGCGCCCACCGTTCACCGACCCGGTGAAGTTGACGAAGCCGAAGCCCCGGCTCTTGATCAGCGCCTCCGTCCCCTCGTAGTCCAGCACCACGTTCTGGAACACGCCCTCAGGCAGCACGCCGTCGAAGGCCTCCTGCCAGCGCTCCCCCGCGAGTATCGTCTGCGCGGCCGCCTTGTGGACCACGGCGTTCCCCGCCATCAGCGAGGGGATTAC
>CADCUU010000494.1 GCA_902805995.1 uncultured Rubellimicrobium sp. | reverse complement strand
CCTCGCCCTCGCGGGGGAGACCCCGACCGGCTTCCGGATTGCCTTCGACAGCAGCGCGGGCACGCAGACCGGCTACGTGATCTGCACCGGCACCCCGTAAGCACCACCGGGGGCATGGCGTCCCGCGGCCTACCCCTCGGCCTCGCGGCTGAAGGCCGCCTCGCCGCCGATGCGCGACGCCGCCCGCGCCAGGGCGAGGAGGACGAGGACGGCGAGGACGGTGGCGAGGATGGCGTAGGTGTACAGGCCGACCAGGCTGTCGTCCTCCCCGAGCAACTGCCGCAGCGTCGCCCGAATGGCCTCGTTCCAGGCGAGGGCGGCGATCAGGCCGAGCGAGGCCGAGGCGAGGGTGATCATCGTCTGCACGAACATCCGCGGGCTCATGGCATCCCTCCACGCCGTCGCGAAACCACGGGCGGCCCGGTCGGCCGCCCGGGCGTCCCCACGCAAGATACCTGCCAGATGCGGTCATCGCCGGGTGTGCTCGATGGCCCACGGGGGGGGACGCGGCTGCCTTGTCGCTGCGGCGACGTTCCAAGGGGGCGGCGGCCCCTTAGAATCCCCGGGGATCGCCGCCAGCCCTGCGCCCTCCTGCCGCCGTCGGCGTCGTGGCGCGCGGCCCCCGGCGTACGCCGCGCTCCCGCCGTCGCCCGCTCCCCACCACGCCTCGCCTGTCCCGCAGGCTCCGGGGCGAACGCCGCGACCCGCTGCGCGGGCGCGCCACTCGCCGACGCGGGGGTGCCGCCCCCGCTATCCCCCCGCGTCAGGGGCGCTGCCCCTCCCGCGCGGCAAGGGGGCCGTGGCCCCGCCTGCGGCGACTCCGCTCCGCTCCGCCCTTGCCCCGCTCCACCCCGGACTTCGCCAGTCGGGCAGGGTGCATCCTGCACCCGGTTCCGACGGGGACGATCGCATCGAAAGGACGTGCCGTGCATCCACCCTGGTCGCCACCCGCCGCGCCGATCCTGTCGAACGCCGACCATCATGTGAAGGAGAGCGCCACCATGACCGCCCCGGACCGCCCCCGCGCCGCCATCTATGTCCGCGTCTCGACCACCACCCAGGAGGTCGAGGGGACCTCGCTGGCCAGCCAGGAGGAGCACTGCCGTAACTACGCCATCGAGCAGGGGTACCAGGTCGGCGAGGAGCACACCTATCGCGAGGTCCACACCGGGGCCGAGCTGTGGGAGCGGCCCAAGCTGACGCAATTGCGCGAGTCGATCCGCAGGCGCGAGATCGGCGCGCTGATCGTCTATGCCGTCGATCGCTTGTCGCGCAAGCAGGCGCACATCGCCATCCTCGCGGAGGAGTGCGAGCGGGCGGGCGGGCGGCTGCTCTTCGTCACCGAGGAGTTCGAGCACGGCCCGGTCGGCGAGTTCATCCGCAGCGCCAAGGCGTTCGCCGCCGAGCTGGAGCGGGAGAAGATCAAGGAGCGCACCCAGCGCGGCCTGCACGAGCGGCTCAAGGCGGGCAAGCCGTTCCCCGGCTCGCGCCCCCTGTACGGCTATCGCTGGCGGGACGAGGCGAAGTCGGGCCTGCTCATCGACGAGGGTACCGCGCCCGTGGTCCGGCGCATCTTCGCCGAGGTGCTCGCGGGCCGCTCGCTCCGCAGCGTCGCCACCGGCCTCACCGCCGACCACATCCCGACGCCCACCGGCCAGGAGGGGTGGAAGCAATCCACCATCCACAACATCGTGCAGCATCCCGGCTATGCGGGGAAGGCCGAGGCCCTGCGCTACGCGACCGCGAAGGTGCCCGGCCAGGGCAAGCGGGTGAGCAGGCGCGACGCCGAGGCCCGCGTCGCCCTGCCGGATGGGGTGATCCCCGC
>CADCUU010000493.1 GCA_902805995.1 uncultured Rubellimicrobium sp. | reverse complement strand
CGCTCTTCCGATCTCCGGAGGCCACGGCCTTGGTCATGCCGCCGATCTGCTCCACCTCCTCCATCAGGGCCCAGGCGGCGTCGGCGAGCTCCTTGGTCAGCGCCTCGACGTAGTAGGAGCCGCCGAGGGGGTCCACGACCTTGGTCACGCCCGTTTCCTCCTGAAGGATGAGCTGGGTGTTGCGGGCGATGCGGGCGGCGAAGTCGGAGGGGAGCGCCATCGCCTCGTCGAAGCTGTTCGTGTGCAGCGACTGGGTGCCGCCGAGGACCGCGGCCAGCGCCTCGTAGGCGGTGCGGACCACGTTGTTCATCGGGTCCTGCTCCTGGAGGCTCACGCCCGAGGTCTGGCAGTGCGTGCGCAGCATCAGGGACTCGGGCTTTTTCGCGCCGAAGCTTTCCATGATCCGGTGCCACAGGAGGCGGGCGGCGCGGAGCTTGCTCGCCTCCATGAACAGGTTCATGCCGATGGCGAAGAAGAAGCTGAGGCGCGGCGCGAAGCTGTCCACGTCGAGGCCCCGCGCGAGGGCGGCGCGCACATACTCGCGACCATCGGCGAGCGTGAAGGCGAGTTCCTGCACGAGGTTCGCCCCCGCCTCCTGCATGTGGTAGCCGGAGATGGAGATGCTGTTGAACTTGGGCATCTCGCGCGCGGTGGAGTCGATGATGTCGGCCACGATGCGCATCGACGGCTCGGGCGGGTACACGTAGGTGTTCCGGACCATGAATTCCTTGAGGATGTCGTTCTGGATGGTGCCCGACAGCTTGGCGCGGGGGACGCCCTGCTCCTCCCCCGCGACGATGAAGCTGGCGAGGATGGGGATCACAGCGCCGTTCATGGTCATGGACACGGAGACGCGGTCGAGGGGTATGCCGTCGAAAAGGATTTTCATGTCCTCGACCGAGTCGATGGCGACGCCGGCCTTGCCCACGTCCCCCTCCACCCGAGGGTGGTCGCTGTCGTAGCCGCGATGGGTGGCGAGGTCGAAGGCCACGGACACGCCCTGCTGCCCGCCCGCGAGCGCCTTGCGATAGAAGCTGTTGGACTCCTCGGCGGTGGAGAAGCCCGCGTATTGCCGGATCGTCCAGGGGCGGCCCGCATACATCGTGGCGCGCACGCCGCGCAGGAAGGGCGCGTCGCCGGGAAAGCCGGGGTCATGCGTCACGTCGGCGGCGGTGTAGAGCGGCTTGACCGGGATCCCTTCGAGCGTGGCCCAGGTGAGGCTCTCCGGGTCGCGGCCCTTGAGTTCCGCCCGCGCCTTGTCGGTCCACGACGAGATATCGGCCATCACGCGCCCTCCTGCCCGCTTTCGCGCGATTGTCGCATGGGGAACGGGGAGGCGCGAGTCCCCCAAAGGGCTGATAGCGCCGCAACCGGACAGTAAAACGGCACGGGGCATGGAGCGCACCTTAGCAACTGGGCCCAAGGGGCTTATATCTCGGTTATGACACGCGCCCTTCCCCTGCTGCTCATGCTTCTCGCCCCCCTGCCCGGCTGGTCCCAGGAGGCGACGGGGGCCTCTACCGGATCGGAAGCCGTTGTTGCGCCCGAGGCGGACGGGCTGGAGATGCCCATCGAGGAGGTCGCGCCCGAGGACCCGGTCGCGGCCTGGGAGGCGGACCCCACGGCGATCCTGCCCGCCGAAGGGATCGACCTTGACGCCTTCGAATACGTTGCGCGCCCGCTGGTGATCTTTGCCGACAGCCCGCGCCAGCCGCAGGTGCAGGAGCAGGTGCGGCTCCTCGAGGCGGACCTCGCCTCGCTGGGGCTGCGGGACGTGGTCATCATCCTCGACACCGACCCGGAGGCGCGGACCGACGTGCGACGCGAACTTCGGCCGCGTGGCTTCGGGATCGTGCTGGTCGATAAGGACGGGCGCGTGACCTTCCGCCGCCCGGAGCCCCTGTCCGTGAGGGAGATCAGCCGAGCCATCGACCGGACGCCGATCCGTCAGGAGGAGTTGCGGAACAGCACGGACTAAAAGGTCAGCGCCGGGCGTGGCGGACGAGCGACGACAAAGAGGTACCGATCAGGTCTGCAGCGGTCTGCGGAACGGAATGTAGCCGATTGTGGCGATGATCAGAATGGCAGCGGCTAACACGATCCGGACTTCAGATGCTGCGCGCGAACCGGTGACGAGCCAGAAGATGGCTGCGGGCACGCATGCGACCGATCCCCATATCACCGATCGGCCAAACGACGCCCGGAGAGGCCGGTAGCGGCCGATCAGCCAGAATCCGGCGGCAGCGAAGAAGACCAACACGGCAAGGCCTCGGGCCGTCCCCCAAGTGCTCTCCACGGGGCACCAGCAGCCCGGCATTGACGCAACCATCGCGACGAACAACCCCGGCATATAGGCCAGCGTCACACCACCTGCCGAAGCAAGCAGGAAGTGGAGATAACGGACCCCGGCGCGTTTCACGCGAAGTCGAGGATCACCTGATCCACGGCCAGCGTCTCGCCCTCGGCCGCGCGGACCTTGGACACCCGGCCCGTCCGCTCGGCCTTGAGGGTGTTCTCCATCTTCATGGCCTCGATGGTGGCTAGGGCCTGGCCCTCCTCCACCTCGTCGCCCTCGTTCACCAGAAGGCGCGTGAGCAGCCCCGGCATGGGGCAGAGGAGCGATTTGGAGGTGTCGGGGGGTAGCTTCTCGGGCATGAGTGCGGCCAGTTCGGCCTCGCGCGGGGTGCGGACATGGACGCGGAGGTCGGCGCCGCGGGTCCGCAGGCGGAAGCCGCCCGTGGCCTTGTCCACCTTCATCACCAGCGGGCGGCCATCGACCGTCAGTTGGGCGAGCGTGCGGCCGGGCGTCCAGGGCCCCTCCACGCGGATCAGGGTCCCGTCCTCGAAGGTCACGTCGGCGCCGCCGGGCTCCGCGAGGATGGAGGCGCGCAGGGTGTCGCCGTTGAGGGACACGACCCAGTCGCTGCCCACCTGCCGTTCGTGGTGGTCGAGCCGGCCCCCGATACGCGCGCGCCGGATCTCCGCCACGCGGTGCATGGCTACGGCGGCGGCGGCGACGCGGCGTAGCTCCTCGGGCGGGAGGGTCACGCCCTTGAAGCCTTCGGGCCATTCCTCGGCGATGAAGGCGGTGGTGATGTTGCCGGACCTGAAGCGCGGATGCTCCATCACCGCCGACAGGAAGGGGAGGTTGTGGCCGATGCCCTCCACCTCGAAGGAGTCGAGGGCCTGGGACATGGCGTCGATGGCCGCCTCGCGCGTGGGGGCCCAGGTGCAGAGCTTGGCGATCATCGGGTCGTAGAAGCGGCTGATCTCGCCCCCTTCATACACGCCGGTGTCGTTGCGCACGACCGTGTCGCGCTCCCGCCCCTCAGCGGGCGGGCGGTAGCGGGTGAGGCGGCCGGTGGAGGGGAGGAACTTGCGGTAGGGGTCCTCGGCGTAAAGGCGGGACTCGATGGCCCAGCCGTTGAGCGGGATGTCCTCCTGCCGGAAGGGCAAGGGCTCCCCGGCGGCGACGCGGATCATAAGTTCCACGAGGTCGAGCCCGGTGACGAGCTCCGTGACCGGGTGCTCGACCTGGAGGCGGGTGTTCATCTCCAGGAAGTAGAAGTTGCGCTGCCCGTCCACGATGAACTCGACGGTTCCCGCCGATTCGTAGCCCACGGCGCGGGCCAGCGCGCAGGCCTGCTCGCCCATTGCCTTGCGGGTGGCCTCGTCGAGGAAGGGCGAGGGCGCCTCCTCCACGACCTTCTGGTTGCGCCGCTGGATGGAGCATTCGCGCTCGTGCAGGTAGACGCAGTTGCCGTGCTTGTCGGCCAGGACCTGGATTTCGATGTGGCGGGGCTGGTCGACGAACTTCTCGATGAAGATGCGGTCGTCGCCGAAGCTCGCGGCCGCCTCGTTCTTCGAGGCCTGGAAGCCCTCGCGCGCCTCCTGATCGGACCAGGCGATGCGCATCCCCTTGCCGCCGCCGCCTGCGCTGGCCTTGATCATGACGGGGTAGCCGATCCCCCCCGCGATCCGCACGGCCTCATCCGCGTCCGCGATCAGGCCCATATGGCCGGGGACGGTGTTCACCCCCGCTTCCTGGGCGATCCGCTTGGAGGTGATCTTGTCGCCCATCGCCTCCACCGCGGAGGTCGGGGGGCCGATGAAGGCCACGCCTGCCTCGGCCAGTGCGGCGGCGAAGCGGGGGTTTTCGGACAGGAAGCCGTAGCCGGGATGGACCGCCTCCGCGCCGCTGGCCCGCACCGCCTGCATGACCCGGTCGATGCTGATGTAGCTCTGCGCCGCTGGGGCCGGGCCGATCAGATGCGCCTCGTCCGCCATCTGGACATGGAGAGCGCGGGCGTCGGCCTCGGAATGGATGGCGACGGTGCCGATGCCCATCCGGCGGGCGGACTTGATGACGCGGCACGCGATCTCGCCGCGGTTGGCGATCAGGATCTTGCGGAACATGGGGCCTTCCGGGGATCAGCGGACATGAAAAGGCCGCCGGAGCGGGATGCTCCGGCGGCCAGGACGATCAGGGGCCGATGGGCCCGCAGGTCAGTAGCAGTTCGGCGCGCCGGGCGTGACGTTGCAGACGACCGCGCCAGCGGCCGCGCCGTAGAGCGCGCCTTCGGCGAGGTTGCCGTCGGTCGCCGCGGCAACCGCGCCGCCGATCGCCGCGCCGGTGGCGGCACGCTCGACATCGGTGGTGCCGCAGGCGGAGAGAGCCGCGGCGAAGGAAAGGACGGCGAGCGCCCGAATGGTGATGGACATAGGTTGTCTCCCGACAGATTGGCCCCAGATGTGGCGAGGGATGCCACCCCAAAGCCCGGGCTGCAAGGCACGGATTCCCTCACTTGGGGAAATCCTGCCGAGACCGCGACATCCATGAAACATTGACGAAAACGTGAGCGCAGCGGCGACCGTCTGCCCCGCACCGTGCCCGTAACCGCGAACGTGTGGCCACAGGTGTCGGCGCTGGATGCGGGGGGCCGCCCTGCCCTCATTCCTCGAACACCTCGGGAAAGGAGGCGCGGGCGCGGGCCACGTCGATCCGCAGCAGGGCGTCGTAGCTTTCGGGATCGAAGTCCTGCTCTGCCGCCACCACCTCGCGGCCGAACAGCCAGGACAGCCGCCCGGCGTCGAGGTTGCCGCGCACGAAGGGCTCCTCGCCGAAATGCTCCCACAGCGCCTTCATGAAGGCGCGGTCGGCGGCGCGGTCGATGGGCGCGCGGTCTCGGAAACGTTCGCGCGCGATGATGGGCGAGGCGCCCTTCTTGTGGTTGGCGTGGCGGATGGTGAACTGGAGGTCCGAGGAGGGCAGCCGCCCGGGAAAGCCCCTATGTTTTTCCAAGATCGTGCCTTTCCATCAGAAGGCCTGCGGGACGCAGGCGCCGCCCGCAATACGGAACCCTTCGAAGAACTGCACGGCCTCCGGATCGGTGGCGCCGAATTCGACCTCGCGGTCCGATAGCGCGATCACGACCTCCACCGGCTGCCAGTCGTTGGCGGCCAGGGCCGGGAGCGCCAGATCCTCGCAAAGCCACAGGAAGTCGCCCGCCACGGTCTCGTAGCCCACGCCTTCCGCAGCCAGTCCGGGGACGCTCAGCCGGAACCGGGCGAGGCCGCCGGTCGCGGCGTCCCCCACCACGACGCCCAGCCTGTCGGGCTTCGTGTCGAGGGCGATGTCCTCGGGGACCTCGCCGCGCTCGGCTGCCTCCGGGTCGGTGAAGGCATCAGGCGCGAGCGAATCCGCTGATTCTTCCAGCACGACGTCGTAGAGCGTGGCAGAGAGGCCGGAGGGCAACATCAGGTCCTGGGCGGCGGCCGGCGTGGCGGCGATCGCCAGCGCGGCCCCCCGGACGAGGCCCCGCCGGACGCCCCGTCGAACGGAAGGCAGCCTTCCTCCCCGCCCCCGGTCACAGCGGAATGTTGTCATGCTTCTTCCACGGGTTCTGGAGCTGCTTGCCCCGCAGCATGGCAAACGCGCGCGCCACGCGGCGGCGGGTGGAGCGGGGCTGGATCACCTCGTCGATGAAGCCGCGTTCCGCCGCGACGAAGGGGTTGGCGAAGCGGTCCTCGTAGTCGCGGGTCCGCTGCGCGAGCGCGTCGGCGTCGCCCCGTTCGGCGCGGTACAGGATCTCCACGGCCCCCTTGGCGCCCATGACCGCGATCTCGGCGGTGGGCCACGCGTAGTTCACGTCGCCGCGCAGGTGCTTGGAGGCCATCACGTCATAGGCGCCGCCATAAGCCTTGCGGGTGATGACCGTGACCTTGGGCACCGTCGCCTCGGCATAGGCGAACAGGAGCTTGGCGCCATGCTTGATGATGCCGCCGTATTCCTGCGTCACGCCCGGCAGGAAGCCCGGCACGTCCACCAGCGTCAGGATCGGGATGCTGAACGCGTCGCAGAAGCGCACGAACCGCGCGGCCTTGCGCGAGGCATCGATGTCGAGGCACCCGGCGAGGACGGTGGGCTGGTTCGCCACGACGCCCACGGTGGACCCCTCCAGCCGGATGAAGCCCGTGAGGATGTTCTTCGCGAACTCGGCCTGGATCTCGTAGAAGTCGCCCTCGTCCGCGACCTTGGCGACGAGTTCGCGCATGTCGTAGGGCGTGTTCGCGTTCTCGGGGATCAGGGTGTCGAGGCTCGTCTCCACCCGCGCGGGATCGTCGAAGAAGGGCCGCGTGGGCACGGGGGTGCGGTTCGACAGCGGCAGGAAGTCGAGCAACCGCCGCGCCTCGGCGATGGCCTCCACGTCGTTCTCGAAGGCCGCATCGGCGACGGAAGACTTGCGCGTGTGGGTGAGGGCGCCGCCCAGCTCCTCGGCGGTGACGACCTCGTTGGTGACGGTGCGCACGACCTCGGGCCCGGTGACGAACATGTAGGACGTGTCCTTCACCATCAGGATGAAATCCGTCATGGCGGGCGAATAGACGGCGCCGCCCGCGCAGGGCCCCATCACGAGGCTGATCTGCGGGATCACGCCCGAGGCCAGCACGTTCCTCTGGAACACCTCTGCATAACCGGCGAGGCTCGACACCCCCTCTTGGATGCGGGCGCCGCCGGAGTCGTTGATCCCCACGACCGGCGCGCCGTTGCGCAGCGCCATGTCCATGATCTTGCAGATCTTCTGGGCATGGGTCTCCGACAGCGACCCGCCGAAGACCGTGAAGTCCTGGGAGAAGACGTAGGTGAGCCGCCCGTTGACCGTGCCCCAGCCCGTTACCACGCCATCGCCCGCGGGGCGGTCGGCGTCGATGCCGAACTCGGTGCCGCGGTGGGTGACGAACATGTCGAACTCCTCGAACGACCCTTCGTCGAGAAGAAGCTCGATGCGTTCGCGGGCGGTGAGCTTGCCGCGGGCGTGCTGGGCGTCGATGCGCGCCTGCCCGCCCCCGAGCCGCGCGGCGGCGCGACGGGTTTCGAGCTCGGCCAGGATGTCGTTCATTCTTCCCCCCTTGGGCTCCCACGGGCTCCCGCTCTCACGAAAGCGGAAAGGCGCGCAGCCTGCAATCCCCCGGCGGGCGGTGATTGCGCTAACCGTGATGCCCTGCCGCGATGCGGGGTTTCAGGCGTTGCGCCCGCGCCCGCGCTGCGCGACAGGGGGCGAGTCCTGCCCGGAGCCCCCGACATGCCCGCCCTGCCCGTCCCCGTCCTCACCATCGGTCTTCTGATCGCGTCGAACGTCTTCATGACCTTCGCCTGGTACGGCCACCTGCGCTACAAGGGCGCGGCCCTGTTCACCGTCATCTTGGTGTCCTGGCTGATCGCCCTGCCGGAATACGCGCTCCAGGTCCCCGCGAACCGCTGGGGGCACGGGCGCTTCTCGGCGGCGGAGCTGAAGACCATCCAGGAGGTGATCACCCTGTCAGTGTTCGCCGTGTTCTCGGTGCTCTATCTCAAGGAGCCGCTGGGCTGGAACCATCTGCTGGGATTCGGCTTCATCGCCCTGGGCGCCGCCCTGATCTTCAAGCCCTGGAGCTGACATGGCCTCCTTTCCCGCGGTGCGGTTCCTCGACCGCACGACGCCGCCCCATATCGTCACGCTGATCCTCGTCTCCGGGGTGGGGGCGCTCTCGACCTCGATCTTCCTGCCCTCGCTCGCCCATATGGCCGAGCATTTCGACACCTCCTACGCGGTGATGCAGTTCGCGGTGTCGGGGTACCTGCTGACGACGGCGGTGCTCCAGATCGTGCTGGGCTCGGTCGCGGACACGTTCGGGCGGCGGCCCGTGATGCTCGCGTCGCTCGCGCTGTTCGTTGTGGCGACGCTGGGCACGCTGGTCGCGCCGAACGTGGGCAGCTTCCTCGCGTTCCGGATGATGCAGGGGATGGCCGTGGCGGGGATCGTGCTCGCCCGCGCGGTGGTGCGCGACACCGTGGGCCAGAACGAGGCCGCGTCGCGCATCGGCTACATCACCATGGGCATGGCGCTGATCCCCATGATCGGCCCCATGATCGGCGGCGCGCTGGACCAGGCCTTCGGCTGGCAGGCGTCCTTCGTCCTCCTCGCCCTTGTCGGAGGCGCGGTGCTGGCGCTGGTCGCGGCCGACCAGGGGGAGACGTCGCGCGCCCAGGGCGGGGGGCTCTCGGCGCAGCTGAGGCACTATCCGGCGCTGCTGCGGTCGCGGCGGTTCTGGGGCTATTCGCTCTGCGCGATGTTCGCGTCGGGGGCGTTCTTCGCGCTCCTGGGCGGCGCGTCCTTCGTGGCGGGGCGAATCTACGGGCTGTCGCCGCTCTGGACCGGGATCGCGCTGGGCTCGCCCGCCATCGGCTATGCCTTGGGCAACTTCCTGTCGGGGCGGTTCTCCGTGCGCGTGGGGATCGACCGGATGGCGATGATGGGCTGCGCGGTGGCGACGCTGGGACTGTCCGTGTCGCTCCTCCTCACGCTCGCGGGCAATGCGAGCCCCTGGGTCTTCTTCGGCTTCTGCACGGCGCTGGGCCTTGGGAACGGGATGACGCTGCCGAACTCGATGGCGGGGTCCATCTCTGTGCGGCCCGACCTCGCGGGGACGGCCTCAGGCCTGTCGGGCGCGATCATGACGGCGGGCGGCGCGGTCCTGTCGGTCCTCGCGGCGGGGGCCCTGTCGGTGGAGACGGGCTCCTGGCCGCTTCAGGCGATCATGGCGGGAAGCTCGGCCTGCGCGGGGCTGTCGCTGCTGTTGCTGCGGGGAACGCGCTAGCCTGCGGCGCGCCAGCCCGCGGCCTCGGCCTCGACGGCGGTGCAGAACCAGCGCTCGCCCTCGGATTCGTCGATGCGGGTGCGGTCGTAATGGCGGCTGCCCGGCACGTGATAGATCCGCCCCGCGCCCGAGATGTTGCCCTTGATGGCGCAGTCCGCACCCTCGGCGCTCACCGGCTCGACGCGACTGACGGACAGGTCCTGCGGGTCGCGGCGCCAGTCCCAGGGCATCTGGAACGTGCCGCGCCAGAGGCCCAGCTTGGCGGCATGGGCGCGGGCCTGCTCGGGCAGGTAATCCTCGGAATAGGCGACATAGGCCATGGCCATGCCCTTGGAGACGAGGGTCGCGCCGAGGTCCTGCCCGTCCACCGCGCAGCGCGACACGGCGCGGCCATAGCGGTCGGTTTCCACGATCTCGCAAGTCGCGGCGCGGCCCTCCCATGCGGTGCGGGCCCCGTCGGTCGCCCAGTCGCCGCAGTCCCAAGAGGTGCCGTTCTCGTCGAGGCAGGTTTGCGCGCGTTCGGGGGCATCGACGCCGTGCAGGCGGATGCGGGTGTCGCCCACGTCGAAGGTGTCGCCGTCGATGACCCGGAGGGGCCCCGCGAGGTCCGCCACCTGCGCCGAGGCCGTCGCGGACGGGTCCGACCAGCGGCCCGCGAGGAAGCCGATGCCGAGCACGGCAAGGATCAGGAGGGCGAACGACAACGCACGAAGGGCCATGCCCTTCATGTGGTTCAAACATGGGCGGGTTTGCAATGGAAACGTTAAGAAAACGTTAACGCCCGAGCAACCATGACGGTCACCCGGGCGCGGATCCCGGCCCTTAGAAGGCCGGAGTTACTGAACGAGGTTTACTGGGCGGTGGTGGCCGCTTCGCTTTCGACGGCGGGCTCGGTGGTGCCCTCCATCTCGACGGCCGCGCCCGTGTCGGTGGCGGCCCCGGTCGCGGCGGCCGTCGCGGCGGCGTCGGCGCCCTCGGCGGCGGTGGCCGCCACGTCGGTCAC
>CADCUU010000492.1 GCA_902805995.1 uncultured Rubellimicrobium sp. | reverse complement strand
GCCCAGGATCAGGCACACCAGCGCCTGCCCCCGGATAAAGGCCGCGAGGGTTTCGTCGCTTTCGCGGGCAAGGCGGCGGATCGTGGGCGCATGCTCGCGGGGGAGGAGGTCGTCGATCCGCGCGACCATGTGATCCCAGTCGAGGAGCAGGTAGAACGTCACCACCGGCACCACGACCACGATCAGAAGGCCGTTCAGGACGCCCACGCCATAGCTCAGGACCGTGTTGAGCAGAGCCCCCCCGCGCGCCTGGAGGCCCGTACCCAGCTCCGCGATCTGCTCGCGCAGCGGGCTGTCCACCTCCACGATGGTGGGGAAGGTGCGGATGAGCCAGTCGCCCGCCTGGGTCACGAGCTGGGGCGTGATGGCCACCAGGGCCGTCGCCTGCTCCACCAGCGTCGGGATCACCAGAAGACTTAGGATCACGAGCGCGAAGATCGCCCCCAGCGTGATCAGCGTGACCGCCCAGACGCGGCCCAGCCCCAGGCGCACCAGCCGGTCGGCCAGGGGGTCGAGCAGATAGGCCAGGACCGCGCCCAGGATGAAGGGAAGGAGCACGTCCCCCAGCACCCACAGGAGCAGCAGGAAGACGAGCGTCACTACGCCCCAGATCCGCGCCTGCTGCCCGACCGACACCGCCATTGCGGCCTGCCCCCGTTGGTTGGCCCCGTTGATGGCCCTGTCCCCGTCCGCCCAGATGTGCCCGAGGGTCGGCCCCTTCGCAAGGACGCACGTCACGGGGCGCCATGGGCCCGGGTGGGGATATCCCGACTTCGCGCAAGGGGTTGGCGAGAGTATCAACCGTTCATTCGATCCATCCTCCCGATTTTTCCAAGCGGAGCTTCCCATGAACGCCTTCTCCCGAGAGCAATTCCACGTCCCCTCACAGCCTGCCGGCATGGCCCGCGATCTCCTCGGCCGCGAGGCGACGACCTGCCCGCCCTTCGCGCTCCACCGCGCGCTGTCGTCGCTCGACGGGCAGGGGCCGCTGAGCTTGGCGGACGCCTCCTGGCCCGCCGGGTCCTCGATCCCCGCGCATGTGCATGCCTGCGAGGACGAGCTTCTGATCGTCCTGTCGGGCGAGGTCGAGCTGATCCTGGGCGGCCGTATCCTGCGCCGGGGCACGGGCAGCTCCGCCTTTATCCCCCGGGGGACCGAGCATTCGCTGCGCGCCATCACCCAGGCGCGGACCATGGCTGTTCTCACCCGCGACGCCTTCGGGATTGGCGCAGCCTGAGCGCAGGCCCGGGCCATGGAGTGGGGTATTCCTGACCAGGGGCTTGCGGCTGGTTGACGCAGGGGCAGAGTTGGGTGTTCAGTTCTCTCCGAAGCGCGGGGGCGTTGCGCCCCCGGACCCCGCCAGGGCCCCGGAATTCCCTGAACAAGCTGTTATCTTCAAACGAGGTTTTCCGATGCGCGACATTGCCTTCGTCTTTTTCCTCGCCGCTGTCCTTTGCGTCACCGGCGGCATGTTCTGGGGCCTTCAGATGGGCGCCAGCGGCGACCATTCCATGGCGGGGGCACACGTGCACCTGAACCTCGTGGGCTGGGCGACCATGGCCCTGTTCGGGGTCTACTACCGGCTGACGCCCCAGGCGGCGCAGGGCTGGCTCCCCAGGGTCCACGCCGTGCTGGCCATCGGCGGCGTCGCGGTCATGGTTTCGGGGCTTTACATCGTCTTCTCGGGCGGCGCTCCGGGCGCGGCGATCGCCGGCGGGATGATGAGCTTCGCCTCCATGCTGATCTTCCTCTTCACCGTGGTCCGCCATGGCTTCGGGGTGCAGGTCGCCTCGCGCCCCGGCCTGTCCGGCGCGGCCTTCACCCCGGCCGAATGATCCTCCGCTCCGGGCGCC
>CADCUU010000491.1 GCA_902805995.1 uncultured Rubellimicrobium sp. | reverse complement strand
ATTCGCGCGGCTCGGGCTTCCGTCCGGTGTAGATCTCCACATAGGTCGGGATGCGCCGCATCCGCTCGGCCAAGGTTTCCTCCGCCTGCATGGAGATGTAGCCGATCTGCACGAGATAGACGGTGCGCGCCCGCACCTCGGCGTCGAGTACAGGGTGCCCCCAGCGCTCCAGCATCGCGGTGAGCGCGGCGATCCTGTCCTGATCGGCCGCATTGACGCGCTCGGTCACCTCGGGCGACTGAAGGGCCCAGCTTCGGACGGCGAACTCGAACCGGGCGTCGAAAGCTGAGGGGTCTAGGAAGCAGCCGATCACGTTCAACATCGCCTCGGACTCGGTGTCGGCATAGGCCTGCGCCGCCGCGACCAGCGCACCCGTGTTGCTGCGGGCCCAGCGGTCGGCCAAGGCGTCCAGAAGCTCCTCCCGATCCTTGAAGAACCAGTAGAAGCTGGTGCGCGAGATCTTCAGCTGCTGCGCCAGAGGCAGGATCCGGACGGCCTCCACGCCACCCTCGACCAGCGCCCGATAGGCGGCGTCGAGCCACAACTCCGGCGATCCGCGTCCTCCTGTCTAGCTCACATCCGTCCTTCCGCTTCGCTGCGCACCTTGCTGAGAGGTACTTGTCGCCAAGGCATACAGGGATGCCCGCCTCACGTGCATAGGTGATCCTATTCTTGACACCTGTGAACATTCGGGTCTAGCCCTTCCGGCATCGCCCTCCTGCGGATGCCAGTCCCATGATTCACGATCCCCTCCTCCAGCCCTACCAGCTCAAGCACCTGACCTTGCGCAATCGCGTGATGATCACCTCGCACGAGCCCGCGTATCCGGAGGACGGGATGCCCAAGGAGCGTTACCGTGCCTATCACGTGGAGCGCGCGAAGGCTGGGATCGCGCTGACGATGACGGCGGGTTCGGCCTCCGTGGCGCGCGACAGCCCGCCGGTGTTCAACAATATCCTGGCCTGGAAGGACGAGGTCGTTGGCTGGATGCGCCAACTCGTGGACGAATGCCACGACCACGGCGCGGCAGTGATGATCCAGCTCACCCACCTCGGGCGGCGCACCCGTTGGGACAAGGGCGACTGGCTGCCTGTGGTGTCGCCCTCGCACGAGCGCGAGGCCTCGCACCGCGCCTTCCCGAAGCGGATGGAGGACTGGGACATCGCTCGCATCATCGGCGACTACGCCGACGCGGCGGAACGGATGAAGGCCGCGGGCGTGGACGGGATCGAGTTCGAGGCCTACGGCCACCTCATGGACCAGTTCTGGTCGCCGCTGACCAACGACCTCGACGCGCCGTATGGCGGGTCCCTGGACAACCGCCTGCGCTTCACCTTCGACGTGCTGCGCGCCGTGCGCGATCGCTGTGGGCCCGACTTCATCGTCGGCGTGCGCTACACCGGGGACGAGGCAACGGCGGGCGGCCTCACCCGCGAGGACGGCCTGGAGATATCGCGCAGGCTCCGGGACAGCGGGCTCGTGGACTTCCTGAACGTCATCCGCGGGCGCATCGACACCGACGCGGCCCTCACCGACGTGATCCCGATCCAGGGCATGGCCAACGCCCCGCATCTCGACTTCGCGGGCGAGGTTCGCGCGGCCACCGGCTTCCCGACCTTCCACGCCGCCAAGATCCCCGACCTTGCCACCGCGCGGCATGCCATCGCGTCCGGCAAGCTCGACATGGTGGGCATGACGCGGGCGCACATGGCCGACCCCCATATCATGCGGAAGGTGCTGGAAGGGCGCGAGGACGACATCCGGCCCTGCGTGGGCGCGAACTACTGCCTCGACCGCATCTACCAGGGCGGGGCGGCGTTCTGCATCCACAACCCCGCCACGGGGCGCGAGACGACGATGCCCCAGAC
>CADCUU010000490.1 GCA_902805995.1 uncultured Rubellimicrobium sp. | reverse complement strand
GGGGCGAGCAGGAGCCCCGTCCCCCGGAACCGCCCGCGCGGCTCGGTCAGGTGCCACTCCTCGGCCTCGCGGAAGACGGCCGGGGGCAGCAGGTGGCGCAGGGTGTCGAGGAAGGCGGGCGTGGCGGGATGAAGCGTCATGGCGCTCCAATCGCACCCCGGTGGAACGTGGGCAAGTCAGTCCTCGGACAGAAGCTGCGGCTCCAGCACCACAACCGTCAGCGCATCGGGAAGCGTGCCGAGGGTCAGCATCATGTCGCTTTCCTCCCGCCGCTCCACGGCGTAGCCCGCGCGCTCCGACAACTCCGAGAGGAACGAGTCCAGCGTCCCCCGCCCGAACCAGTGCATCGGGATCACCACCCGCGACCGCAGCCGTTCCAGCACTCGCACCAGCGTCTCGTGGTCGAGCGTGAGCCCCCCGTCCACCGGCACCATGACGACGTCAAGCCGCCCGATCAGCGCATAATCCTCGGGCGTCGGCTCATGATGGAGGTGCCCCAGATGCCCGATGCAGAGCCCCCCGGCCTCGAAGACGAAGATGGAGTTGCCGTCCGCGACGCCACCCATGCCGCCCCGGATGTCGGTGGACACGTTGCGCACCAGCATCTCGCCCAGATCGAGCCTGTGGCGCGGCGCCTCGCCCCCCTCCGCCCAGCCCCGCAGGACATGCGGGATCGCCGGATCGGGGGCCGAGGTCCAGTGCGTCCCATGGGCGTTGTTCATGGTGACGACGTCCGGCAGGAAGTCCACGTTGCCGACGAAGCCCTGGAAGTCGGTCACCGCCGACACCGACATCGTCTGGATCAGGAACATCGCATGGTCGATGTAGCTGACCCTGACGGCATCCAGCGGGACCGGATCGCGAAAGCTCGCCGCCATCACCCGCTCGGGCCCCTGGCTCAGGGCGATGCAGTGCGACGGGATGCGCTCCTGCGCGCCGGCAGGAAGGGCTGTGACAAGGCTGAAAGCGGCAAGGGCCAAGCGCATGACACGAAGCCTAACGAGCCAGACCCCTGCGTCATCCCACGTTCGCGTGAGGTCCGCTGGCCCGTTTCCGTGGCTCCAGCCGATCCCCATCACGTTCGACTGGGCTGGATTGAATTGAACCGGCCCGGATCGAACTGCGGAAACCGGGATCGCTTCAGGCGGCATCCCGGTGCAGGCTTCCCCGCCGACAATTACCGAAGAGGCCCGCGATCAGCAGAGCCGCGATACCAGGCGACCAATGGCTGCGCCAGCCGAACGCGCCCTCAGCCTGCGTCCGTGCGTCCGCGCCGGTCGTGCCGCAGATTCGCGTAAAGCACGTGGTTCCGCCAGCGCCCGTTGATCTGGAGATAGCTCTGCGCGACGCCTTCGTACTTGTAGCCGCAGCCCTCCAGCAGTCGGCGCGACGGCGTGTTCTCGGGCAGGCAGCCCGCCTCGATGCGGCTCAGGTCCAGGGTGCCGAAAGCGTAGTCCACGACGGCCATCACCGCCTCGCGCATGTAGCCCTGCCGCGCAAAGGGCTCGCCCACCCAATAGCCGGTCGTCCCCGACTGCGCGGGCCCCCGGCGTATGTTGTCCAGCGTGATAGCCCCGAGCAGCATCCCGTCCTCGCGCCGGATCAGGAACAGCGGCACGGCCGTCCCCTGCGACACCGACCGCCTCGCCCAGGCCACGCGGTTCGTGAAGGCGCGGCGGCTCAGGTGGTCGGGGGCCCAGGTGGGCTCCCAGGGTTTCAGGAACTCGGCCGAGTCGTGACGCAGCGCCGACCAGGCGCGCCAGTCGCTCATCTGCGGCAGCCGAAGCAGCAGCCGCTCGGTCTCGATGCGCAGCTCCCGGCGCCCGAAGATCACCGGATCGTCCCTCAGGCCGCCAGCCGTTCGCGTAGCGCTTCGAGCCGGGGCGCGGCCTCGGCGGGCCCATAGACGGCCAGCGCAGTGCCCGTGCCGCCCGCCATGCGCCCGGCGAAATCGCGCACGTCGCGGGTGGTCACGGCCTCGATCTTGGCGATCTGCTCCTCTACCGCCGGAACGCGTCCCCAGATGGAGATCATCCGAGCGAGCCGCTCGGCCCGGTTCGACGGGCTCTCCAGCCCCATCAGCATCCCGGCCTTCATCTGCGCCCGGGCGCGGGCGACCTCGGCGTCGGTCATGTCGTCGGCGGCGCGCTTGATCTCCGCGACGGTGAGGTCCACGAGTTCGACGATATCCTCGGCCGAGGTGCCGGCGTAGATTGTGCTCAGGCCCGTGTCCTCGTAGGCCCCGGCCTGGGCAAAGATCGTGTAGCAGAGGCCGCGGTTCTCCCTCACCTCTTGGAAGAGCCTTGAGGACATGCCGCCGCCCATGGCCGTGGCCCAGATCTGCGCGGTGTGAATGGCCGGGTCGCGATAGTCCGGACCCTCCAGCGCCAGGGCGAAGTGGACCTGCTCCAGCGCCTTGATCTCGCGCCGCTCGCCGCCCCGCCACGCCGCGGGCTGGATGAGCGAGGGACGCAGGATCGGCGTCAGGTGCCCGAACAACTGCTCCGCCGCGCGGCAGATGGCGTCGTGATCGACGGCGCCCGCTGCGCAAAGGAGCATCTGCCCCGGCCCGTAATGCTCTCCCACGAAGCGCCGGAGGTCGGCCTTGTCGAACGTGCTCACGCGCTCGGTCTCGCCCAGGATAGTCCGGCCCAGCGGCTGGTCCGGGTAGGCGGCCTCCTGCAGCCAGTCGAAGACGATGTCGTCCGGCGTGTCGAGCGTCTGCCCGATCTCCTGGAGGATCACGCCGCGCTCCACCTCGATCTCCTCGTCGGCGAAGACGGGGTTGAGGAGGATGTCCGCGATCACGTCGAGCGCGAGGTCGACGTCGTTTTCCAGCACGCGAGCGTAGTAGGCCGTCATCTCGCGCGAGGTGTAGGCGTTGATGTAGCCGCCCACGTCCTCGATGGCTTCGGCGATCTCCAGCGCCGTGCGACGCCCGGTGCCCTTGAAGGCCATGTGTTCGAGGAAGTGGGCGATGCCGTTCTGCTCGGCCCGCTCGTGGCGGCCCCCGGCCAGGACCCAGACGCCGATGGAGGCGGACTTGAGGCCGGGCATGGACTCGGTGGCGATGCGAAACCCGTTGGGCAGCGTATGGAGGCGGACGGTCAAGGGCGGATGCGCTCCTGGTTGATCGGCGGGGGGAGGCTCAAGGACGGATGCGCTCCCGGATGAGGGCCTTGAGGGTGGGCAGGTCGTTCGGAACCTGCGTCACCCGTTCCGGACGGTCATACAGGTCGGCCATGCGGGGGGGAAGGGGCGGGCGGATGCCGGTCGCCTCCTCCACGGCGTCGGGGAACTTGGCCGGATGCGCGGTGGCGAGCGTGACCATCGGCGTGGGCCCGAGGTGCTGTTCGGCAACATGCACGCCCACGGCGCTGTGCGGGCACAGCAGTTCCCCCGTCTCGCGCAGGGTGCGCGCGATGGTGGCCGAAGTCTCCTGCTCCGAGGCGCGGCCGGAGGCGAACCAGTCGCGCAGGGTCTCGATGGCGCCCTGCCCCACGGCGAACCCGCCGTCCTCGCGCAAGCTCGCCATGTCCGCCGCGACCGCATGGGCGTCACGCCCATAGGCGTCGAACAGCGCCCGCTCGAAGTTGGAGCTGACCTGGATGTCCATCGACGGGCTGATGGAGGGGACGACGCCCTCCTTGCGATGCTCACCCGTGACCATGGTGCGGTGGAGGATGTCGTTCCGGTTGGTCGCGATCACCAGCTTCTCGATGGGCAGGCCCATGCGGCGGGCGATCAGCCCCGCATAGATGTCGCCGAAGTTCCCGGTCGGCACGGTGAAGCTGACCGGGCGGTGCGGCGCACCGAGAGAGACGGCGGCGGTGATGTAGTAGACCACCTGCGCCAGCACCCGCGCCCAGTTGATCGAGTTCACGCCCGCAAGCTGCACCCCCTCGGCAAAGTCGCGGTCCGCGAACATCGCCTTGAGCGCCGCCTGGCAATCGTCGAAATCTCCGTCGAGGGCGAGCGCATGGACGTTCGCCTCCTGGGGCGTGGTCATCTGCCGGCGCTGCACCTCGCTCACCCGGCCATGCGGGTAGAGGATGAACACGTCCACGCCCCTCAGGCCCCGGAACGCCTCGATCGCCGCCGACCCCGTGTCGCCGGAGGTGGCGCCCACGATGGTGATCCGCCCCCCGGTCCGCGCCAGCGCCGCCTGGAACAGCTGTCCGATGAGCTGCATCGCCACGTCCTTGAAGGCGAGCGTGGGCCCGTGGAACAGCTCCAGCAGGAAGTGGTTGGGCGCGAGCTGCACCAGCGGCACACGCGCCGCATGGCCGAACGCCCCGTAGGCCGCGTCGATCAGCGCCCGGAACTCCTCGTCCCCGAAGGTGCCGCCGACGAAGGGGCGCATGACACGGAATGCCACCTCCTCGAAGGACAGCCCCGCCAGCGCGGCGATCTGCTCCGCGGTCATGACCGGCACCGCCTCCGGCACGTAGAGCCCGCCATCGGCGGCGAGGCCCGTCATCATGGCCCGCTCGAAGTCGAGCGCGGGGGCGAGGCCCCGGGTGGAGACATACATCATCGGTCGTTCCTCAATCTGCCGCGCGGCCCGTCACGCCTGCCCCCGCCGGAGCCGCGTGATGAGGAACAGGCTCATCACCGCCCAGACGGCGGCGAGCCCGAACCAGGTCACCGCGTATTCGTAGTGATCGTTCGGCACGCCGGAGCTGTCCACCGGGATCGGAAGCGTCCCGACCTCCGCGCCGGTGATGTCGCGCGCGACGACCATGATGGGCTCGGTGCCCAGACGCTCGGCCATGGCGGCCACATCGCGCGAGAACCAGATGCCCCGCCCTTCGTCCGGCGCGGGCGTCCAGGAATCGGCCTCCTGCGGCCACATGAGATTGCCGGTGACGGTGACGCCTTCGGCCATGCGGGGGCTGTCCTTGGCCTCCTCCGGCACGAAGCCCAGATCGACGAGCAGCCGACGGTCGCCGGCGGTCAGGGCGGAGATGACGCGGTAGCCCGGTCCCTCGTCCTTGACGGAGGTCAGGACGTGAAGCTCCTCGCCCCCCAGCACGCCCGTCACGGTCACGGGGAGGTACTGGTCCGGGCCTGGGTCGGGCGCGGCGGGCACCGGCACGGGCTCGGCGCCGATGCGCGCCTCGATCCGGGCGAGCAGCTCTTCCTTCTGCCCCATGCGACCAAGCTGCCAGACGCCTAGCGCGCAGAGCACGGCGACGCCGACGACGCCCATCACGATCGGAAACCAGAGACGCCTCACGGGCACCCTCTCCAATGCAAAGCGCGCGGGGGATGCCCCCGCGCGCCGGTCAGGTCAAGTCCTGGGGCCGGGATCAGCCGCCCCAGATGTAGATGGAGGCGAACAGGAACAGCCAGACCACGTCGACGAAGTGCCAGTACCAGGCTGCGGCCTCGAAGCCGACGTGCTTTTCCGGGGTGAAGTGGCCGCGGTAGACGCGGAACAGGCAGACGGCGAGGAAGATCGTACCGATGATGACATGCGCGCCGTGGAAGCCCGTCGCCATGAAGAAGTTCGCGCCGTAGATGTTGCCGGCAAAGCCGAAGGCCGCGTGGCTGTACTCGTAGGCCTGGAAGACCGTGAACACGAAGCCGAGCCCGATCGCGAGCATCAGGCCGTAGGCCATGTCCTTCTTGTTGTTGTCATGCACGAGGGCATGGTGCGCCCAGGTGGCCGCCGCGCCCGAGCAGAGCAGGATCAGCGTGTTGATGAGCGGCAGGTGCCAGGGGTCGAAGGTCTCGATGCCCGGGGGCGGCCAGACGCCGTCCACGGCGGGCGATTCGGGGCCCATCGGGTACATGGCGTGCTTGAAGAAGCTCCAGAACCATGCCGCGAAGAACATGATCTCGGACATGATGAACAGGATGAAGCCGTAGCGCAGGCCGATGCGGACCACGGGGGTGTGGTCCCCCACGCTCGATTCGGCGACCACGTCGGCCCACCAGCCGTACATGGTGTAAAGCACCGCCACGAGGCCGATCAGGAACAGCCAGGGGCCGGAGCCGTGCATCCAGAGCACGGAGCCGAACAGCATGACGAAGCCGCCGACCGCGCCCACGAAGGGCCAGATGGAGGGCGGCAGGACGTGGTAGTCGTGGTTCTTCACATGAGCCATCGTGGCGGTTCCCCCTCGGTCGCGGCGGTCAGTCTATGGACGCTGGCGCGTCGGCTGTCAAAGCCCCTCCAACGCCGGAGTCGAGCGCGGCATGCGCCTCCTCCTCGGGAAGCTCGATCTCGTAGAACGTGTAGCCCAGCGTGATCTCGTGGACGAACTTCCCCTCGGGGTCATCCAGCATCGCGGGATCGACGTAGAAGCTCACTGGCATCTGCACCGTCTCGCCGGGCTGGAGCACCTGCTCGGTGAAGCAGAAGCACTGGATCTTGTCGAAGTAGCCGCCGGCCGCGTAGGGCACCACGTTGAACGTGGCCTGCCCCGCGACGGGCTGGTCGGTCGGGTTATGCGCCTCGAAGAAGGCGAGGTTGGTCTCGCCCAGGCGGACCCGCATCTGGGTCTCCACCGGGCGGAAGGTCCAGGGCATGTCCCGGTCGAGGGTGGCCGCGAATCGGACCGTCACGAACTCGTCCGAGGGGACGACCGTGCTGCCATCGGCGACCATCGTCGTCCCTCCGAAGCCCGTGACGCGGCAGAACCAGTCGTAGAAGGGAACGGCCGCGAAGCTCAGCGCGCCCATGGTGACCACGAGGCCGACGGCGCCAAATGCGGTGCGGGTCTGGGGGGTCATTGGGACTGGCCCTCCCCCTCCGTGATCATGCCGGGGCGCGACGTGTGGTCGAACCCCTCCATCTGGCGGATGTCGCCCAGGTTCAGGGCCTTCACCACCGTGAGGCCGAAGACGATGGCGATGACCCCCGCAAGGAGAAGGCCTACCCCGTAGTTGCGCCCCTTGCGACGCGTGTGCAGCTCATGCTCGACTCGGATCGCCATGTGTCAGGCCCCCCAGGTGCCCAGCGCCGCTTCCGCCAGAAGCGCACCGAAATGCAGGAAAAGATACAGCAGCGACAGCTTGAAGAGCCCCTTCTCGGCCCCCCAGCGGTCGGCCTCCGACGTCGCATGGTCGCGCCGCCAGACGATCCAAGCGGAACGGACGAAGAGCAGGTTCAGCACGACGCTTGCCGACAGGTAAACGACCCCGGCCACGGGCGTGAGGCCCAGCGCGAGCGACACCGGCACGAGGAGGACCGCATAGGCCAGGATGTGCCGGCGCGTGGTGCGATCGCCATGCGTCTCGGTCAGCATCGGCACCTTCGCGAGGCCGTAGTCGCCCCGGACGAACAGCGCGAGCGCCCAGAAATGCGGCGGCGTCCACATGAAGACCAGCGCCACCATGAGGACCGGCGCCCAGGCGAAGGAGCCCGTGGCCGCGACCCAGCCCACCAGCGGCGGCAGCGCCCCGGCGAGGCCGCCGATCACGATGTTCTGCGGCGTCCGCCGCTTGAGCCACATTGTATAAACCACGGCGTAGAAGAAGATCGTGAAGGCCAGAAGTCCCGCCGCCATCCAGTTGGCCGCCAGCCCCAGCAGCATGACCGAGAAGCCCGACAGCGCCAGCCCGATGGCCAGCGCGTCGCCCGGCTGCACGCGGCCCGAAGGCACGGGGCGGTTGCGGGTCCGGCGCATCACCGCGTCGATATCCGCGTCCCACCACATGTTCAGCGCGCCCGACGCGCCGCCGCCCACCGCGATGCAGAGGATCGAGACGAAGGCGATGAAGGGATGCACATGCCCCGGCGCCGCCACAAGCCCCACCATCGCGGTGAAGACCACCAGCGACATGACGCGCGGCTTGAGGAGCGCCCAGAAGTCGCCCATTTCGGCCTCAGCGGGACCGGCCAGAGGAGCCTCGAGGGTCGCGTCGCTCATGAGGATGTCCTGTCTCGGATGCGATGCTCAGATAAGCGAAGCGGCGCCCGTGGCATAGGCCTGGGCGCCGCGACCTGGTGCCGCTCCCCGGGGGATCAGCTCGCCGGGAACTCGGCCTGCGCCTCGGCGATCCAGGCTTCGTAGGCCTCGGGGCTCACCACACGGACGGTGATCGGCATGAAGGCGTGGTCCTTGCCGCAAAGCTCGGAGCACTGGCCGAAATAGACGCCCTCGGTCTCGGCGTTGAACCACAGATGGGCAAGGCGGCCGGGCACCGCGTCCTGTTTCACGCCAAAGGCCGGAACGGTCCAGGAATGGATCACGTCACCCCCGGTGACCGTCACCACCACCGTGGCGCCCGCCGGGACGACCACCGCGTTGTCGGCGGCGAGCTTGAAGTGGGCGTCCTGGTAGCCAGCCTCCTGGAGCTGGGCGGAGATGCCGGGGTTCAGGTTCCCCTCGTTGTAGCCGATCATGTAGGCGTCGAAGGCGATGCCCTCGTCCGGGTACTGGTAATTCCAGTACCACTGGTAGCCCGTGACGGTGATGTGCACGTCGCCCTCGGGGATCTCCTGCTGCTCGAAGAGGACCGGCAGGGAGAACGCGCCGATGAAGGCCAGGATCACGATCGGCACGATGGTCCAGGTGATCTCCAGCGGGGAGTTGTGCGTGAACTGCGCGGCCTTGGGGTTCCGCCGCTCGTGGAAGCGGTAGATGACCCACAGGAGAAGCGCGCTCACGAAGAGCACGATCACCAGGATGATCCAGTTGACCATGCCGTCGAGCCAGCGGGAATCCTGGGAGATGTCGGTGACCGAGGGCTGCCAGTTGATGCCGTTGGGGACGGGCTGGCCGATCACGGGCAGGCCGTCCACGGTGGCCGCGACCGCCGCGTCGCCCAGGTCCTGCGCCCAGGCGGCGGCGCCGGTCAGGGCCACCCCGGTGGCGGCGGCGAGCGTGCGGAAGGGCTTGAACAGTCGCATGGGCGCTCCTCGAAGAACGTCGACGGATTGACGGGGTCGTGACTGCCCCTGTCGATTCCGCGCCTCATCCCATATCCTTATCCGCATCACAAGCTGCGCGATGTCGCACCCCGGCTCGCTTGGCCCCGCTTTCACGAGGAGTTATCCATGGCCACCGCCCCCTTCCGCCCCTTCGACGATCTCCTCGACCGCGATGCCGCGCTGTCCCGCCTGCGCGAGGCCGTGGCGGGCGCCGATGACGGCGAGCTCTTCCTTGAACGCCGCCGCGCCGAGGCGCTGATGTTCGACGACGGCCGCCTCCGCACGGCGAGCTTCGACGCCTCCGAAGGCTTCGGCCTGCGCGCCGTGCGGGGGGAGACGGCGGGCTACGCGCACAGCACCGACATCTCCGAACCCGCCCTCGCCCGCGCCGTCCAGACCGCGCGGCTGGCCGTCGGCGCGGGCGGCGGCACCCTCGCGTCCCCCCCTTCCAAGACCAACCGCAAGCTTTATGGCGACGAGGACCCGATGGAAGGCGCGGCCTTCGCCCTCAAGGTGGACACCCTGCGCGAGATCGACGCTTTCGCCCGGGCCCTCGACCCTCGCGTGGTGCAGGTCTCCGCCTCGCTGTCCGCCTCCCACCAGGAGGTCGCGATCCTGCGGCCCGAGGGCGACCTCGTGACCGATATCCGTCCCATGTCGCGCCTCAACATCAGCGTGATCGTGGAGGAGAACGGCCGTCGCGAGGCCGGGGGCCATGGCCAGGGCGGGCGTCATGGGCTCCTGGGCCTCATCGACCGCGCCACCTGGGAGGACACGACGCGCGAGGCCCTGCGCATCGCCCTCGTGAACCTGCGGGCCGAGGCCGCGCCCGCGGGCGTCATGGACGTGGTCCTGGGCAACGGCTGGCCCGGGATCCTGCTGCACGAGGCCGTGGGCCACGGGCTGGAGGGCGACTTCAACCGCAAGGGCACCTCCGCCTTCGCGGGGCTGATGGGCCAGCGGGTCGCGGCCCCCGGCGTGACGGTGCTGGACGACGGCACCATCCCCGACCGGCGCGGCTCCATCACCGTGGACGACGAGGGCACGCCCTCGGCCAAGAACGTCCTGATCGAGGACGGCATCCTCGTGGGCTTCATGCAGGACCGCCAGAACGCCCGCCTCATGGGCGTGCAGCCCACCGGCAACGGCCGCCGCGAAAGCTTTGCCCACA
Organism: uncultured Rubellimicrobium sp.; assembly: GCA_902805995.1. Lineage (GTDB taxonomy): Bacteria > Pseudomonadota > Alphaproteobacteria > Rhodobacterales > Rhodobacteraceae > Rubellimicrobium. Next base: position 293 of record CADCUU010000490.1, on the reverse strand, counting down.
TCCCCATGCCGCGCATGACCAACACCTACATGCTGGCCGGAGAGGCGGACCCCGCGTCGATGGTCGCCGACCTCAAGGACGGGATCTACGCCGTGGGCTTCGGCGGCGGGCAGGTGGACATCACCTCCGGCAAGTTCGTCTTCTCCTGCACCGAGGCCTACCGCGTGCGAAACGGCAAGGTGGAGGAGCCGGTGAAGGGCGCGACCCTGATCGGCGACGGCGCCACCGCCCTCAAGCAGGTCCGCGCGATCGGCAACGACATGGCTCTCGACCCCGGCATCGGGAACTGCGGC
>CADCUU010000489.1 GCA_902805995.1 uncultured Rubellimicrobium sp. | reverse complement strand
AATGCGGTGTCTTCGGCGTCCTGGGCGTTCAGGACGCCGCCTCCTTCGTGGCGCTCGGCCTCCACGCCCTCCAGCACCGCGGGCAGGAGGCCGGGGGAATCGTCACCTACGAGCCCGAGGGCGGCTTCCACCAGGTCCGCCGCATGGGCTACGTCCGCGACAACTTCACCTCGCGCGACGTCATCGATCTCCTCCCCGGCGCGTTCGGGATCGGCCATGTCCGCTACTCCACCAGCGGCGACAAGGGCCCGGCGATCATCCGCAACGTCCAGCCCTTCTTTGGCGAATTCGCCATGGGCGGCGCGGCCATCGCGCATAACGGCAACCTCACCAACGCCATCGCGCTGCGGCGCGAGCTGATCGAGCGCGGGTCGATCTTCCAGTCCTCCTCGGACACGGAATGCCTCATCCACCTCATGGCCCGCTCCATGGGCCGGACGCTGGTGGACCGGATGGAGGATGCGCTCAAGAAGGTCGAAGGCGCGTTCTCCATCGTCGCCATGACCGACACCGTCCTCGTGGGCTGCCGTGATTCCCTCGGCATCCGTCCCCTGGTCCTCGGCCGCCTCGGCGCCGGCTGGGTCCTGGCGAGCGAGACCTGCGCCCTCGACATCGTCGGCGCGGAGTTCCTGCGCGAGATCGAGCCCGGCGAGATGGTCGTCATCACCGGCGAACGAGGCGTCGAATCCCACTTCCCCTTCCGCCGCCGCGCCTCGCGTTTCTGCATCTTCGAGCATGTCTACTTCTCGCGCCCCGACAGCCTCATCGGCGGCCGCTCCGTCTACGAGACGCGGGAGGCCATCGGCCGGGAACTCGCCCAGGAGGCCCCTGTGGAAGCCGACCTCGTCTGCCCGGTCCCCGATTCGGGGACGCCTGCGGCCATCGGCTTCGCGCATGAATCGGGCATCCCCTTCGGCATGGGGATCATCCGCAACCAGTATGTCGGCCGAACCTTCATCGAGCCCACGGATCAGATCCGCAACATGGGCGTGCGCCTCAAGCTCAACGTGAACCGCGCCTTGGTGAAGGGTAAGCGCGTGGTCCTCGTGGACGACTCGGTCGTGCGCGGCACCACCTCCCGCAAGATCAAGGAGATGATCCTCGACGCCGGCGCGGCCGAGGTGCACTTCCGCATCGCCTCCCCGCCGACCTCCTGGCCCTGCTTCTACGGCGTGGACACCCCCAACCGCGAAAAGCTCCTCGCAGCGACCATGAGCGAGGAGGAGATGCGCCAGCATCTGGGCGTGGACTCCCTACGCTTCATCTCGCTCGACGGCCTTTATCGCGCCGTGGGCGAGGCGCAGGGCCGCGACCCCCACGCGCCGCGCTTCTGCGACGCCTGCTTCTCGGGCGAATACCCCGTCGCACCTGCGGACATGGTCAATCAGGGCTTCCAGATGAAGACCGCCGCCGAGTGACGCCCGCTGCGGCACGCGTCTACATGCCGCAGCCTCAACCACGACTCACAGCGCGCGCGCTGCTTCCCGCCGACCTTTGTCCAGCAGTTGCGCGGGATGCCGCCTGATCTGGCATTTTAGCCACAGCGGTGTTCCCCGCTGCCCTGCAGCATGACAGAGCCCCCGTCCGAGGCGCGCCCGCAGTCGCGCCCCAAGAGAAGGATGACGGGCATGGCAGCATATCCGACCGACGACGAGCCGCTCCGCCCCCGCGCCCGCCCCGAAGGCGCCTTCGAGCCCGACCAGCTTCGCCCCCATGCCCGGCCCGAGGGTCTGGCCCGAGTGTCTACGGAGACGCAGGACGCAGCAACCAGCACCGAGGCCTTTCCCCTCGGCCGCACCGCCCTCATCGGCCTCTTCTCGGGCCCTGACGGCAGCACCGCTCTCGTCCGGCTCCCGAGCGGAGAGATCACCC
>CADCUU010000488.1 GCA_902805995.1 uncultured Rubellimicrobium sp. | reverse complement strand
GCGGCCTCCGGTGTTCGGTTCCCCGCCGATATGGGGCCGCGGGCAAATGCGCGCAAGGTTGACACCCCAGCCCGGCCCGCACAGGAAAGGCGCCATGACCGGCATTCCTTTCCCCGACGTCTCGCCCGAGGTGTTCTCGGTCACCCTGTTCGGGGTGACGCTTGCGCTGCGCTGGTATGCGCTGGCCTATATCGTGGGCATCGTGATCGGCTGGCGGATCAGCGTCGCGGCGCTGAAGCGCCCGCATCTCTGGGCCGGGGGGCAGGCGCCGATGACGCCGCCGCAGCTCGAGGCTCTCCTCACCTGGATCATCTTGGGCATCATTGCGGGCGGGCGGCTGGGTTACGTGCTCTTCTACCGTCCCGGCCACTACCTCCAGAACCCGTGGGAGATCCCGGTTCTGTGGCAGGGTGGCATGTCCTTTCATGGCGGGTTCATCGGGGTGGCGCTGGCGATCCTGATTTTCTCCTGGAAGGAGCGTCTGTCGCTGGGCGGCGTGGCCGACACCATCGCCCTGGCCTCCCCGCCCGCGATTCTTCTCGGGCGCATCGCGAACTTCATCAACGCCGAGCTATGGGGCCGCCCCACGACGCTCCCCTGGGGCGTGATCTTCCCCGGAGAGGCCGCGCAGGACTGCCCCGGACTCGTCGGCCTTTGCGCCCGCCACCCCTCGCAGCTCTATGAGGCGGCGCTTGAGGGGCTCCTCCTCGGGCTCCTGTTGGTGCTCCTGTCCTTCCGCTGGGGGGCGCTGCGGCGGCCCTGGCTGCTGACGGGCGTGTTCCTCACGGGCTATGGGATGGCACGTTTCCTAGTGGAATTCGTGCGCCAGCCGGACGCGCAGTTCGTCTCGCCTGGCAATCCCCTGGGCCTTGCCTTTCACTGGAACGGCTGGGGCCTCACCATGGGACAGACGCTGACGCTGCCGATCCTCTTAGCGGGGCTGCTCCTGATCCTTTGGGCGCGTCGCCCGCGCGCCGCCTTCGCATGACGCCCCTCGCCCGTCTCCTCGCGGACCGGATCGCCACGGGCGGGCCGCTGACGCTGGCTGAGTTCATGGCGGACTGCCTCCTCCACCCGCGCCACGGCTACTACGCCACGCGCGATCCCCTGGGGGCGGCGGGCGACTTCACCACCGCGCCGGAAATCAGCCAGATGTTCGGCGAATGCCTGGGCCTCTGCCTCGCACAGGCCTGGATCGATCAGGGCGCGCCGTCCGCCGCCATCCTCGCGGAGCTTGGCCCCGGGCGCGGCACCCTCATGGCTGATGTGCGGCGGGCGACGCGGCGCGTTCCGGGGTTCCACGACGCGCTGTCCGTCCACCTCGTCGAGGCGTCGCCCACCTTGCGGGCCGAGCAGGCGAAGCGCGTGCCCGGGGCCATCTGGCACGACCGGGTGGATACGCTGCCGGAGGGGTTCCTCCTCCTCCTCGCGAACGAGTTTTTCGACGCCCTGCCGATCCGGCAGTTCGTCCGCGCCGGGTCCGGCTGGTCCGAGCGCGTCGTGGGGCTGGAGGGCGACCGCATGGCCTGGGGCCTCCTGCCGCCGGCCCCTCAGCCCGCGCTCTCGGATCGGCTGGCCGACACGCGGGAGGGCGACGTGGTCGAGACCTGCCCTGCCCTCCCTCCCATCATGGGTGAGGTGGGACGGCGGATCGGGACCCATGGCGGCGCGGCGCTGGTCATCGACTACGGCGACTGGCGCCTGACCGGGGACACATTCCAGGCCGTCGCCCGCCACGCCTTCGCGGACCCGCTGGACGCTCCGGGCGAGGCCGACCTCACCGCCCATGTGGACTTCGAGACGCTGGCCCGCGCCGCAGTGCCGGCCCGCGCCACGGCCATCGTCAGCCAGGGGGACCTGCTCGAGCGCCTGGGAATCGGGCAGCGCGCGCAGGTCCTCGCCCGTGGGCTGGAGGGGGAGCGGCTCGCCGCCCACCTCGAGGCGCACCGCCGCTTGACCCTGCCCGAGGAAATGGGGACCCTGTTCAAAGCCATGGCCTTTCATCCGTCCTCCGCACCACCTCCGCCTGGGTTCGCCCCGTGAGCCTCGACATCATCACCTCCCCGGTTCTTGAGCCCCTTCCGCATGGGTTCTTTGGCCGTCAGGGCGGGGCGTCGTCGGGCGTCTTCGCGGGGCTCAACTGCGGCCAAGGTTCGACCGATCAGGCAGAGGCCGTCACGATTAACCGGGCTCGCGTGGCGCTGGCCCTGAACGTCGCGCCCGAATCCCTGGTGGGCGTCCACCAGGTCCACTCGCCCGATGTGGTGACGGTGGAGCACGCCTCGCAGGTCCGCCCGCGCGCGGACGCGCTGGTGACGCGCGTGCCCGGCATCGCGCTGTCCATCCTCACCGCCGACTGCCAGCCCGTGCTGCTCGCCGATGCGGAGGCGGGCGTCATCGGCGCGGCGCATGCGGGCTGGAAGGGCACCCTCAACGGCGTGCTGGAGGCGACCCTGTCGGCCATGGAAGCGCTTGGTGCGAAAGCGGGGCGCGTCCATGCCGCGATCGGCCCCACGATCAGCCAGCGCGCCTATGAGGTCGGCCCCGAGTTCATGGACCAGATCCTGGCCGAGGACCCCCGTGCCGCGCGCTTTTTCGCGAACGGCATGGGCGACCGCTACCTGTTCGACCTGCCGGGCTACGGGCTCCAGCGCCTCAGGCAGGCCGGCGTGGCCGAGGCGGTCTGGACCCGCCATTGCACCTACTCTGACCCGTCCCGCTTCTTCAGCTACCGCCGCTCGGTCCATGCGCGCGAGGCCGACTATGGTCGGCTGATCGCGGCCATCCGCCTCTGAGGGGGACGGGAACGGCTGGGCCGTTGCCGCGCATCCCTGATGCGATAAGGCCCGTGGGCGATATGACGGCTTATCTGCGCCTTACGTTGACGACACCCTATCGGGCAGGAATGGCCCTACGGACCATGCGGGCGCCCGGCTGCCTTGAGGGCGGAACCTGAACCGTCCAATGTACAAGGGTTGTAGTCACGGCCCGTGACCGAGCCGAACTGAGCCAGACGGCTTAACTCAGACCCAATATGCGATTCGGCCCCTCGTGAAGCATCGTTCCCACGCCCGCACACGCATGAGGCGAGGTCTGGAACAACCAGCGAACAATCGATACGGACGTCCTTTCATTGGAATCGGGCCACCGTCGGAGGAGTCACGAAATTTGACCGGCCGGTCCCAAATCGTCATGCTCCTCCCAACAGCAACCTGTTCAGCTGTTGTCGGTGGGGGCCGGCAGTTGACGTGACGCACCGAAAGGTGGCCGATGTCCATGACTCCGACCTCCGCTGGTCCTTATTCGGGACCGGGCCAGCACCCTGTTGGGCCATCCCGCCTCAGGCCTCCGTCCCTGGACGCCTCGGCGCGCGTTGCTCCTGTCCATCGACGCGTCGGGATCGCCTACCTCTCTCCTATCGGCGACGTTGAGGAACTGACGCGGCTCGTGCCTGCGCTCTCCGTCTTTGACGACGCTTTCTCGGCTTTTGCGCGAGGGACGCTGTTCGACACAGACCGGGGCCTCCTCGCGGTGGAGGACCTTTGGCCCGGCGCAAAGGTCCGCCTAAGGGACGGCGGCGCGGCGCGGCTCCTCTGGCGCGGCTCAACCATGATCGTGCCCCAAAGCCAAGGGCAGGACCCCGCCATGACGCGGCTGACCCGGATCTCGACCGACACGCTGGGCCTGGGGCGTCCGTTCCACGACCTGATGCTGGGCCCCAAGGCGAGGGTTGTGAACCGCCATCCCGGGGTGCGGCTCCTCACGGGTCGCGATGCGGCCCTCCTGCCCGCGGCGGATCTCGTGGACGGCGTGACCGTGGCGGAGGTGTCGCCCCCCTCTCCGGTCGAGGTCTTCCATCTGGCCTTCGACCGCCACGAACGCCTGCTCGCCAATGGAGTGGAGGTCGAGAGCTACCATCCCGGCGCACTCCATGCGTTCCCGCTGAAGGGCGAGCAGCTGTCGCTGTTCCTGAGCTGCTTCCCGCACCGGGAGGACCTGTCCGATTTCGGGGACCCCGCTTTGCCCCGCCTTCGCCTGCGGGACCTCGACCTCTTCGACGCGGCCTGACCGCTAGTCGAGGGGGACGCCGGGCTCGTTCTTGCCACTGCGGATCACGAGGCTCGTCTTGACGCTGGCCACGTTGGGCGCGGGCGTCAGCGACTCCGTCAGGAACTGCTGGAACGCCTTGAGGTCGGTGGCCACGCATTTGAGGATGAAGTCCACTTCGCCGTTCAGCATGTGGCATTCGCGGACCACGGGCCAGCCGCGCGCCAGTTCCTCAAAGGCGCGGAGGTCCGCCTCGGCCTGGCTGCGCAGCCGCACCTGGGCAAAGACCGTGACCTCAAAGCCCAGCTTCTGCGGGTCGAGGACAGCGTGAAACCCTTTGATGAAGCCCGCCTGCTCCAGTGCCCGGACGCGCCGCAGGCAGGGCGGAGGCGAGATGCCGACCCTAGCTGCCAGTTCGACATTGGTCATCCTTCCCTCCGCCTGGAGAAGCGAAAGGATGCGCCGGTCGATCTGGTCCAGCCGTTGGCCGGGCATGGGTCCTCCCCCTCGGGTCGGCAAACCTTACCCGCCACGCGAAGGGGCGCGCAATTATGTTTCGCGGCCACGCAGAACGGCCCTGCATCCGAGGAGGGTTCCGAAGCGCGCGGACAGGCCCTATATCCCCTGTCCACGCTGCGCATGGAGTCCCCGATGGCCGATCCCCGTCACGTCCGCCTGCTGATCGTGGGCTCCGGCCCGGCCGGCTACACCGCCGCCGTCTACGCCGCGCGCGCCATGCTCGCCCCCGTCCTGATTCAGGGCATGGAGCCCGGCGGCCAGCTCACCACCACCACCGACGTGGAGAACTGGCCCGGCGACCTGTCCGTTCAGGGGCCCGAGCTCATGATGCGGATGGAAGCCCATGCCCGCGAAATGGGGGCCGAGATCGTCACCGACCTCGTGACGAAGCTCGACCTCTCCAAGCGGCCCTTCCGGGCGGAGACTGATTCCGGGCAGGTCTGGCTCGCGGACGCGCTGGTGCTCGCGACCGGAGCCCGCGCGAAGTGGCTGGGGCTGCCGTCCGAGGAGAAGTACAAGGGCTTCGGCGTCTCGGCCTGCGCGACCTGCGACGGCTTCTTCTACCGGGGGCAGGAGATCGTGGTCGTGGGCGGCGGCAACACCGCCGTGGAGGAGGCGCTGTTCCTCACCAATTTCGCGTCCAAGGTCACGCTGGTCCACCGCCGCGACACCCTGCGGGCCGAAAAGATCATGCAGGACCGCCTGTTCCGCCACCCCAAGATCGACGTCATCTGGAACCACGAGATCGACGAGGTGCTGGGCGAGAAGGGCGTGACCGGCGTGCGCCTGCGCCATGCCCAGACGGGGGAGCTGCGCGAGATTTCCGCGACCGGGTTCTTTGTCGCCATCGGCCACGCGCCGGCCTCGGAACTGGTCCAGGGCCAGCTTGATCTGCACAACGGCGGCTACGTGAAGGTGGAGCCCGGCAGCACGATGACCTCCGTTCCGGGCGTCTTTGCGGCCGGGGACCTGACGGACCACGTCTATCGGCAGGCGGTCACGAGCGCCGGGATGGGCTGCATGGCCGCGCTCGATGCGGAACGCTGGCTCGCTGCCCAGCCCATGAGCCACATCGGCGAGACGCTGACGGAGACCCGCGACCCCAGCCCGGCCTTCTCGCACTGGTGATGGTTCGCCGACCTCCCGGGGTCGGCGTCTGATTTCCTACCAACTGAGTATGATTTAGTCTTGCGACGCGGCCGGACGGCGGCTACGGGGTCGCCCGTGGCCGCCGCCCCATTTTCCGTGAAAGCGTTTCCATGCTCGACTCCTCCCAAGCCCCGTCCGACGAAGGCTCTGTTCCGATGCACAACCTCGCCCCGATCCCCGAGCTCTACGTGTCCGCCGATTCGGCCCAGAAGCTGAAGGTCGAGGCCGGCCAGCTCATCTCGCACGACCTGACGCCGCGCCAGATCTGCGACCTGGAGCTCCTGATGAATGGCGGGTTCTTCCCGCTGAAGGGCTTCCTGGGCCGCGCGGACTACGATTCGGTGGTGGAGGACATGCGCCTTGCGGACGGCACGCTCTGGCCGATGCCCATCACGCTCGACGTGTCCGAGGCCTTCGCCGAGAAGGTGGAGCCCGGCCAGGACATCGCGCTGCGCGACCAGGAAGGCGTAATCCTCGCCATCCTGTCCGTGACCGATAAGTGGGTCCCCAACAAAGCGGTCGAGGCGGAGCGCGTCTTTGGTGCCGACGACGTGGCCCATCCGGCGGTGAATTACCTGCACAACAGGGCCGGCAAGGTTTACCTCGGCGGCCCGATCACCGGCCTGACGCCGCCCGTGCATTACGACTTCAAGGCGCGGCGCGACACGCCCAACGAGCTGCGGGCCTTCTTCCGCAAGATGGGCTGGCGGCGCATCGTGGCGTTCCAGACCCGGAACCCGCTCCACCGCGCGCATCAGGAGCTGACCTTCCGTGCGGCGCGTGAAGCCCAGGCAAACCTCCTCATTCACCCGGTCGTCGGCATGACCAAGCCGGGCGACGTAGACCACTTCACCCGCGTCCGCTGCTACGAGGCGGTGCTGGACAAGTACCCGTCCTCCACCACGCATCTGTCGCTCCTGAACCTCGCCATGCGGATGGCCGGCCCGCGCGAGGCCGTGTGGCACGCCCTCATCCGTCGGAACCACGGCCTGACCCACTTCATCGTGGGCCGCGACCATGCCGGTCCGGGCAAGAACTCCCAGGGCAAGGACTTCTACGACCCCTACGCCGCGCAGGAGCTCGTCCGTAAGTTCCAAGACGAGATCGGGGTCGAGATGGTCGACTTCAAGCAAATGGTCTATGTCCAAGAAAAGGCCCAGTACTTCCCCGTGGACGAGGTGCCTGAAGGCTCCACCGTGCTCGACATCTCGGGCACCGAGCTGCGCCGCCGTCTGCGCGAAGGGCTCGACATTCCCGACTGGTTCTCCTTCCCCGAGGTGGTGAAGCAGCTCCGCCGGACCTCGCCGGAGCGGTCCAAGCAGGGCTTCACCGTGTTCTTCACGGGCTTCTCGGGCTCGGGCAAGTCCACCATCGCCAACGCGCTGATGGTGAAGCTGATGGAGATGGGCGGGCGTCCCGTGACGCTGCTCGACGGCGACGTGGTGCGCAAGCATCTGTCGTCGGAGCTGGGCTTCTCCAAGGAGCACCGGGACATCAACATCAAGCGGATCGGCTACGTCGCCTCCGAGATCACCAAGAACGGTGGCATCGCGATCTGCGCGCCGATCGCCCCCTACGCGTCCACCCGCCGCGAAGTGCGCGAGATGATCGAGGCCTTCGGCGCCTTCATCGAGGTCCATGTCGCGACCTCGATCGAGGAATGCGAGCGCCGGGACCGCAAGGGGCTCTACAAGCTCGCCCGCGAAGGCAAGATCAAGGAGTTCACCGGCATTTCGGACCCCTATGACATGCCCGCGAACCCGGAACTGCGAGTGGATACCGAGGGTCTGGACGTGGACACCTGCGCACATCAGGTGCTGCTCAAGCTCGAAGCCATGGGCCTCGTGAAGGCCTGAGGTCGAAGGGGTCCCGCGCCCCCTCACGGAACATGAAGAAGGGGGCCGAAAAGCCCCCTTTTGTTGTTCCCGCCCGTGCCCGGACTTCAGCTGCCCGCGGTGGGCCGGACCATGCGGCGAAGGATGTTCTCGCCCAGGATTAGGTGAACGATCACGCCGCCCAGATGCGCCGCGATCAGCAACACCAGGACCCAGGCCAGAAGGCTGTGAAGCCCGCCGAAGGCCTCGCTTCCGGTGAACCAGGCGATCAGCCCAAGGGGCGGCATCACCAGCAGGACCGCGTAGAAGGCCCAGTGGTTGATCTTGCCCAGAAGCGCCATGATCTTGTGCTTGCTGTCGGGCGCCGTCTGGACCGGACGGTTGAGCCGCGTCAGGAGCCGCGCCACCATCGTCCCGAAGATCGCGATGCCGAGTGCGATATGGACGAAGGCCGGCCCCCACTGCGTCAGGGGCTCCCCGGCCTCGCGGGCCTCGAAGACCTCCGACATGCCTTGCCCCACGAACCAGTTCGCGACCACGAGGACGACGACGCTCCAGTGGAACGCGATCTGGAGGGAGGAGTAGCCGTGCCGCGCATGGGCGGAGCGTTCAGACGGGGTCGTGGGAGTAGTCGTCATGCCTCAGATCCGGTGAACGGGGCCCAGCCGCCCCTGCCCACCTAACCTGTGACACGGACAGGGGCGGTCAATCCCCTGCCCGCTGCGCGGCCGGTGGATTCAATGCACCGTGACCGGAACGCGGTCGTACTGGCGCGCCAGCACGAAGGCGAGGTTGCGGTCCGCGACAAGGGCGAGTTGCTGCCCGTCCGCATCGTGAACGGCGAAGATGGTCTCCAGCTCGCCGGCCTGCTCGCGCAGTTCGTCGGGCAGGTCGGCCACCGCTACCGGCTTCACGTAGACTTGGTCGGCGCCCAGCGCCGCAAGGTCCGGCCGGAGCCGGTCGTTTGCATAGGGACCATTCACTTGACCCCACTCCTCTTGATACGGACGGTCTGCACGACCGTCTCAGGGACATGGCGGGTCAGGTCGACATGGAGCAAACCGTTCTCCATCACCGCCTCACCTACATCAACGCCTTCGGCCAGCACAAAGCTCCGCTGGAATTGGCGCGCCGCGATCCCCCTATGCAGAAAGACCCGATCCTGGCTGTCATCCGCCTGCCGGCCCCGAATCACGAGGCTCCGGTCCTCGACGGTAATGGACAGGTCGGCCTCGGTGAATCCCGCCACCGCAAGGGTGATGCGGTAGCTCCGCTCCGAGGTCTGCTCGATGTTGTAGGGGGGATAGCCGTCGTTGCCGGACTTGGCCGTCCGCTCCACAAGGCGTTCGAGCTGTTCGAAGCCCAGAAGGAACGGATGGGTCCCCAAGGTGAGTTTGGTCATGGCGACACGTCCTTTGCGCGAAAGCGACCGTCTCGCGGCCCCGCTCTGGCAACCGCTCGGATCGAATATGGGAAGCGAAGCCCGCGCAAGCAAGGGCTTCCGGGGCTAGGCGGGCGGGCCCTGAAGAGGTAAGGTTGCTGGACGTCTCGAGGGCTGCATGAACATCTCCAACACCATGGACGAGACCGAGGTGCTCCGCGTGGAGCTCGAGGTCCTCAAGCGCGAGCACCGCGAGCTCGACGACGCCATCCAGGCGCTCGAAATCGAAGGTGCGCACGACATGCTGACGATCCGCCGCCGGAAAAAGGAAAAGCTGGTCCTGAAGGACCGCATTCGCCTGATCGAGGACCGGCTTCTTCCGGACATCATCGCCTGATGGCACCTGTCGTCGGAATCATCATGGGCAGCCAGTCCGACTGGCCCACGCTGCGCGAGGCCGCGCGCGTGCTGGACGAACTCGCTATCCACTACGAATCGCGCATCGTGTCGGCCCACCGCACGCCGGACCGGCTTTGGTCCTATGGCAAGGAGGCGGCGGGACGCGGCCTCAAGGTCATCATCGCGGGCGCGGGCGGGGCGGCGCATCTGCCCGGCATGATGGCTTCGAAGACACCGCTCCCCGTCATAGGCGTTCCGGTGGAGACCAAGGCCCTGGGCGGCGTCGATTCGCTCTACTCCATTGTTCAGATGCCGCGCGGCTTTCCCGTCGCCACCATGGCCATCGGCGCGGCCGGCGCGGTGAATGCCGGCCTGATGGCCGCGTCGATCCTGGCCCTGTCCGACCCCGCTTTGGCGGAGCGCCTTTCCGCCTGGAGAGAGGCGCTGACGGCATCCGTTCCCGAGGTTCCGATTGACTGACACACTGCGACCGGGGGCCACCCTCGGCATTCTAGGAGGCGGCCAGCTGGGCCGCATGCTCGCCTTGGCGGCGGCCCGGCTGGGCTTTCATGTCCACATCTATGACCCCGACCCGGGCTGTCCGGCCGCCGAGATTGCCCGCATGGCCACGCACGCCCCCTATGACGACGAACTGGCGCTGGCGGCCTTCGCTTCCTCGGTCGATGTGGTCACTTACGAGTTCGAGAATATCCCGCCCGCCGCTCTCGACCTGATCGAGGCGCGGGTGCCGATCCGGCCTAACCGCCAGGCGCTGGCCACGTCACGCGACCGACTGACGGAAAAGACATTCCTGCGCGACTTGGGCCTCGGCACGGCCCCCTTTGCGCCGGTCGACGATTCCGCGAGCCTGCAGGACGCGATCCGCAACATCGGCACGCCCGCCATCCTCAAGACCCGAACCCTGGGATACGACGGCAAGGGTCAGGCCCGGATCATGTCGCCGGAGGAGGCCGAGGGCGCCTTGGCAGACATGCGCGGCGCGCCCGCGATCCTCGAGGGCTTCG
>CADCUU010000487.1 GCA_902805995.1 uncultured Rubellimicrobium sp. | reverse complement strand
CTTGGAGGCAAGGGATGATCGCGCCGCGTGACCCCTTACTGTCCCCTGTCGTGACCGGCTGGCGCTGGTGGCTCCAGGCGGGTCTCGTGGCCGTCTGGGCGGTGGCGTCGCTCTACTTCTGGCAGTGGTGGCTCGACCCGGCCCATGTGGTCGGATGGGGCCGCTTCGTCGTGGTGACGGCGCTCCTGCTTTGGGTGCAGGTCCTGGGCATCTGGTACGTGGTCTTCACGCTCCGCGCGGCCCGCTCCTCTGCGCCCGACCCGGTGCCCGGCCAGTGGCGCGTGGCGATGGTCACCACCAAGACCCCGTCGGAGCCCTGGTCCGTCGTGCGCCGGACGCTCCGGGCGATGCTGGCCCAGGACTATCCCCACGACACCTGGCTCGCCGACGAGGATCCCTCGCCCGAGACCCTGGCCTGGTGTCGCGCGCATGGCGTGAAGGTGTCCTGCCGCAAGGGTGTCGCCGAGTATCACCGCACGTCCTGGCCCCGGCGGACCCGCTGCAAGGAAGGCAACCTCGCCCACTTCTACGACCGCTGGGGCTACGACGACTACGATGTCGTGAGCCAGCTCGACTCCGACCACGTGCCCCGGCCGGGCTACCTGCGCGAGGTGCTCCGCCCCTTCGCGGACCCGGCGGTGGGCTATGTGAGCGCCCCGTCGATCTGCGCCTCCAACGCCCGCGAGAACTGGGCGGCGCGGACGCGGCTCTACACCGAGGGCGCGTTCCATGGCCTGCTCCAGTCGGGCTACACCAACGGCTTCGCGCCCATGTGCATCGGGTCGCACTACGCCGTGCGCACCGCGGCGCTGAAGGCCATCGGCGGGCTCGGGCCGGAACTGGCCGAGGATCACTCCACCACGCTCATGATGAACTCGGGCGGGTGGAAGGGCGTGCACGCCATCGACGCCATCGCGGTGGGCGACGGCCCCGCCACTGTCGCGGACATGGTCACGCAGGAATTCCAGTGGTCGCGCAGCCTCGTGACGCTTCTGCTGCAACACACCCCCCGCTTCCTGCCAGGACTGTGCTGGCGGCTCCGGGCGCAGTTCCTGTTCTGCCAGCTCATCTACCCGATGTTCGCGATCACCCTGACGGCCATGTACCTGCTGCCGCTGCTCGCCGTGGCGCTCGATATCCGCTACTCCGCAGTGACATGGCCGGCCTATGTGCTCCATGCCGCGCCGGCCTCCCTGGCGCTGCTGGGGCTGGCCACCGCGCAAAAGGCCTTCGGGCTCTTCCGCCCCTTCGACGCCCGCCTCATGAGCTGGGAGAAGATCCTCTTCGTCCTGCTGCAATGGCCCTGGGTGGTCTGGGGCTGCCTGATGGCCGTGCGGGACAGGCTGACCGGGCGCTTCGTGGACTTCCGCATCACCCCCAAGGGAGAGGCCGCGCGCGGGCGGCTGCCCTACCGGGTCCTCGGGGTCTATTCGGTGCTGGCCCTGGGCTGCCTCGCCCCCGTCCTCGCGGTGAGCCACCTCGACGTGGCGCTGGGCTTCTACGTCCTCGCGCTGTTCACCGGCCTTCTCTACACGATCACAGTCGCCGTCATCGTCCTGCGCCATGCCTACGAGAACGGGTGGACCTTCCTTGGACGCACCCGGGACGCCGCGCTGCACGTCGCGACCATCACGGTCCTGATGATACTCACGGGCTTCACGGCCAACGCCCGCCTGACCGAAGGCGTCTACGGCCTGACGATCGGGGCGGAACAGTTCGCGCCGGTCCAGGTGAGCTACCGCGTCTCCGGCGCCGGCAGCGACGTGGGCGGGCCGCCCATGGAGTACCGCTGGAACCTGCCATGGAACTGACCGCCATGCCCATCCCGCCACATCACGACGCAACCATCCGCTGGAGAGAACACCACATGCGAACCCGGACATCCCGCATCCCTGCCGCCGCCGGGCTCACGCTCCTGATGGGGACTTGCGCCGCGCTCGCGGCCCCGCCCGGCCCGCTGCCCTACGGCTCCTACGATCCCGGCGGATACTACGAGCAGCCCTCGGCCGAGGTGACCATCGAGCACATCTTTCTCCCCTGGGAAGACGTCTCGCTCGACTCCCTCGCCGCAGCCGACAGCTATGCTCTCGAACGCAATCGGGCGCTGATGATCACCATCGAGCCCTGGACCTGGTCCCGCGACGAACGCAACACGCCCGACTACCTGCGCAACGGCATCGCCTCCGGCCAGTACGACGCGAACATGCGCGCGGTCTGCGAGGTGATCGGGACGCTCCAAAGTCCCGTCTCGGTCCGCTGGGGCCAGGAGATGGACTACGAGGACGGCCAGTTCATCTGGTCGGGCTGGACGCCCGAAGACTACATTTCCGCCTATCGCCGCATGATCGGCATCTGCCGCGAGGAGGCGCCCCGGATCAACGCGATCTGGTCGCCCCTGGGCCTGGAAGGGATGGAGCGGTACTATCCCGGCGACGACTACGTCGACCTCGTGGGCCTGTCGATCTTCGGCTACCAGGACTACGAGGAGGGGGTGCTGGGCCGGGCGCTCTCCTTTGAGGAGCTCCTGACGGAGCGCTATGCGAGGGCCGCGCAGTTCAACAAGCCGGTCGTGGTGGCCGAGCTGGGCTACACCGGCGACGCAGCCTACGTCGCCGATTGGGAGAACAGCGTCCGCCAGCCCCAGCCCGACATGCCGAACCTTGTGGGTGTGGTCTACTTCAACCAGCAGGAGGTCTATCCCTGGCCCAACGGATTCGGCTTTCCCGATTGGCGCATCGACAGCCGCGTGACCGGAGAGCCCGTCGTCGCCGCGGCCCAGACAGTGCAACCCGACCAACCTGTCGAGCAGCTTGCGAACTAAGACCGGAAAACCGGCGAGATCGCGGCAGGGCGGGCCTTAGGGTCCGCCCTTTTGTTTCTGTCGGGCGACTAATCGCCGGAATGGGCAAAGACTGTCGGCTGATCGCCGCGTAAGGCCCCGGAACGACCCCTGCATCGCCCCCCGGGGGCCCAAAAGTTGCCTTGCCGCTAGGGCACCGTCTGGTCATGCCGGTCCGCGACTGCGGACCCTTGACCCGCACCCCTGCAGGAGGCCGTCTTGACCCGTCCCAATGCCTGCCGTGCCCTGTTCCTCAGCCTGATCCTCACCGTGGCCTCCGGGGCCGCCTCCGCTCACCAGCTTTCCATCCAGGACACGCCGACTTGGACAGCCGCCGCGCCCAGCGGCAAGGCCGGGCCGGGCCTCGCATTCGACTGGTTCTCCAACGCCGCCACGGCTGCGTCGACCGCAATCCAGGCCGAAACGGTGCGCACCGTGAGCCAGCGCCACTTGGGCCATGGAAGCTGGATCTGCTCCCCCGCCGGCGGCGGCATGTCGTCCTCCTGCACCTCGCGCTAACCGGCAAGCGGCAGCAGCTTGGCCCTGGTGGGCGCGCATCGCTAAGGTCAGACCGATCGGCCTTGGTCCCGCCGCCGTCGCGGCGAGGAGAAGCCCTGCGCATCGGCCATAACCGCCGGACCTGAGCGGCCCGCGCCGATCCGCACGCCTGCCCCGAGGGTCGCAGTCGCGCCCCCGCCGTCCTCGAAGCTGCCAGTCGAGCCCCGATGTCAGGCGGCGTGACCATCGATGGTGCCGGCAAGATCGGGCTCGGCATCTCGGACGGCGACAAGCTGGGCATCGCCCTAAATGACGTGGACCGCTTGCGCTCCAGTCGGTACTACACCGGGCAGGCCGTCGCGCTCCCATTGCCTTTGGGCAACCCCATGGTCGGCGACTGACGCCCGGCCCCGAACCCGGCTTGTGAGGGAACCTCGCTTTCGCTTCTAGTGAGGCCGCGGGTTCACGTATGTCGCAGGATAGGACAATGCCGGAAGAGATCATGTCGGCCCCTGTCGCCCTCGCCCCCGCCGGTCGGCTGAAGGCCGCCCGGGACAACGTATCCCTCCAGGAGCCGGAGCCGGTGGACGGAATTTCGGTCGTGGTGCCTATCCACAACGAGGAGGACAACCTCGTCCGCCTCCACGAGGAGCTGACGGCCGCGCTCCTGTCCAGCGGCAAGCCCTACGAGATCATCCTCGTGGACGACGGCTCGCGCGATGGCAGCGCGCGGATGATGCAGGCCATCGCCGCCGGGGACGAACGGGTCAAGCTCGTCATGCTGCGCCGGAACTACGGCCAGACCTCGGCGCTGCGGGCCGGGATGGACCGGGCGCAGTTCGGCGCCATCGTGACCATCGACGGCGACCTCCAGAACGACCCCGCCGACATCCCGGCCATGGTCGCCAAGCTGGAGGAGGGCTACGACCTCGTGGCCGGGTGGCGGCGGGACCGGCAGGACGCGCAGATCACCCGCAAGCTGCCGTCGCGGCTCGCCAACAAGCTGATCCGCAAGGTCACGCGCGTGCCGATCCGCGACCTGGGCTGCACGCTCAAGGTCATCCGGCGGCCCTTCCTCGCGGAGTTGGAGCTTTACGGCGACATGCACCGCTTCGTATCGATCCTGATGGTGCAGCGCGGGGCCCGCTGGACCGAGATGCCCACCTCGCACCGGCCCCGCGTGGCGGGGGTCACGAAATACGGGCTCTGGCGAACGGTCGTGGTGCTTCTCGACCTGCTGACGCTCAAGTACCTCCTCGACTATTCGGCCCATCCTATGCGGCTCTTCGGCGGGCTCGGGCTCCTCTGCCTCGGCCTCAGCGGGATGGCCTTTGTCGTCGCGCTGCTGATGAAGACCCTGGGCGGCGTGGACCTGACCGGAAACCCGCTCCTCCTCCTGACCGTCGTGTCGGCGCTGTCGGCGCTCCAGCTCCTCAGCCTCGGCATCCTGAGCGAGGTGCTCGTGCGGATCTACTACGGACGAGTGGCCGAGCGGACGCATTACTCGGTCCGGGAAACCACGAACCTGGAGGCCGCGGAATGATGGCGGACAGCCCCGAACGCGGGGCGCCGATCCGTCCCGCCGACCTGTCGCGCCGCGTCCCCGGCGAGGAGTCGATAAAACGGGCGCATCTGCTGACCCTGGGCGCCGTCGTGCTTCTGGCGGTGCTGCTGCGGCTTCCCTTCGTGACCCAGCCGCTGGTGGACGCCTTCTCGTGGCGGCAGGCCAGCACGGCGATGATGGCGGACAACTTCCGGACCGGCGGCTGGAACATCTTCCTGCCGGAGGTGAGCTGGACCGGCCCGGGACCGAGCTACCAGGGACGCGAGTTCCAGCTCCTGAGCTACATCACCGCGATCCTGCACGCCGTCTTTGGCTGGCACGACTGGTTCGGACGGCTGGTGGCGATGCTGTTCGGGCTGGTGACCCTGGTGTCCCTGCACCGCCTCGCCGCCCTGATCTGGGACGAGCCGCACGCTCATGCGGTCGCGGGCGCCTATGCGGTGATGCCCGCCGCCATCGCCATCGACACCTCGTTCCTGCCGGACCCGTCCATGCTGGCCATGCTCACGCTCGGGCTGTGGCTCTTTGTTCGGTACTGGCGGGGCGGTCCGCCGGCCCTGCTGATCCTGGGGGCTGCGGCTTTCACTCTGGGCGTGCTGTGCAAGCTTCCGGGGCTTTCGGCGGGGCTCGCCGTGGTCTGGCTCGTGGGCGCGGCGCTGCTGCGTGGGGAGAAGAAGATCGCGGGCCTGTCGGCGCTGGCCTCCGCGGTCGGGCTGGCGCTGGTCGTGGCCTACTACGCCTGGGCGATCCATCTGGGCACGACCACGCCGCCCTACCACGTCGCGGGGAGCGGCTATCTCTGGGACGACGGATTGTCCGCCTTCTTCGCCGAAGCCTTCTACACGGAAAAGGCCGGATGGATCGCGACCAACTGGTTCTACGGCTGGCCGCTTCTCCTTCTCATGCTGGTGGGGCTCTGGTTCTGGCCAAGCGCGGCGGAGCTGCGGCAGGACCCGGCGCTCACGCTCTTGCCGCTGGTCTGGCTGGGCGGGGCGGTCGTGGTCTACCTCGTGGGGGCGAGGGAGATCACCGCGAATCCGTGGAACCTCCACATGTTCCATGTGCCGATGGCCTTCCTGATCGGGCGGGCCGTGGTGGTCCTGGTCGGCCTTGGCGGGGTGGCCTTGGGGCGTCGGATGGCCCGCGTCGCGATCCTGGGTGCGGTGGTGCTGATCGGGTCTCTTTCCCCTCTGCTGGAGTCGATCAAGACGCCCTATGCCGAGGCCGGGCAGCAATTGGGCGAGGCCTTGGCGGGCCTGCGCCGGCCGGACGACCTCGCCATCCTGGTTGCGCCGACGGTCGGGGACCCCATCGCGCTCTACTACAGCCGCGGACGGGGCTGGGTGTTCCCGCCGGGCGGCGACGACCGGGACTGGGCGCGCCTTTACGATGACGACGCCACCGCCATCGCCGAGCTGGAGCGGCTCCGGGCGGAGGGGGCGCGGTGGTTCGGCCTGACCCGGAACGCCACCGACAATCAAGGCCGCCTGTTCGTGGAACATCATGCCAGCGTCGTCGAGCATCTGATGCAGACGGGCGAGCTGGTGTCCTTTGACGACGCCCACCTGCTCTGGCGGCTCGATCAGCCGGGCTGAGCGGCGCGGCGCGTGGCCCGGCGGATCAGCACGAGGTTGCGGACATAGACCAGCAGCCCCAGCGCCTGCCCCAGCATGAAGACCGGGTCCCAGCGATAGATCGCGTAGGCGAGCATCAAGGCGCCGCCAAAGATAGACAGCCACCAGAATCCCACGGGAATGACCGACTCGCCCGCCTTCTCGGAGCGGAGCCATTGCAGGATGAACCGGCCCCCGAACAGGACCTGGGCCAGAAAGCCGATCAGGATCCAGGCAAGCTCGGTCGTGGTCTCCACGTGAAAGAATGCGAGGAGGTCCATGCGCCGTCCTTTTGTCGTTCCGCTCCGGCGAAGTGCGCCGGGGAGGGGCATAGGTGATGCCTCGCTCCCGTATGCGGTCTCTCGACGCGCCGGGCAACCCTGGGCAGGTGGCCCCGAAGGGCGCGCGTCGGGGGCCTAGGCGGCGAGGGTCGGTCGGGGCCGGGGGAAGAAGGCCGCCACCTCCTCCGGGGAGCAGGTCGCGCGGCGCGAGATGGTGCCGAGGACCGGGTCCATGGCCTCGTCGAGGTAAGGCGACAGCATTTCGAAGAACGGGCCCGGGACTTCCACCATGTCGGTAGGCGAGCAGGTCGCGCCAAAGGAGCGGACAAAGGCCGTCGCCTCGTCCAGCCGGTCCTGGCAGTTGCGGGCGAGCCGGTCCACGCGTTCGGCCCGCTCCGTCAGGGCCGAGGTCAGGGCCTGCCGCGCGGCCTGGGGCAGGTCGGCCACGAGGCTCAGGGTCAGGTCATAGGCCGAGACGAGCTGGCGCAACTGTTCCAGCGCCGCCTGGGCCGCGGCCGTGGCGTCGGCCTTGAGGGCGTGTCCGGCCATGAGGGCGGGCAAGGCGGGCAAGGCGACGGGCATGGGACGGTCCTTTTCGGAGGCGCCGGGGCGACGCGTGGGATTGGGCATCCCTGTCGAATCGCACCGAATCACGGACGAATCATGGCGGTCAGATGATGCGTCTGGGGCTGTCGATGAAATGTCGCGGCATTCGGGTCATGCGGCCCGGTCCCTGGGCAGCGGGGCACTTTCTCGGGCAGCGGCGACACCGAGCGCCCCGAGTGCCCCCAAGGGAGGCAGCAGACGCCCGGCGACGAGGCGCGACAGGATGGTCGGCAGCGGCGGCATGCAGGACAGTGGATAGAGCACCCGGTCGCGCAGGACGGGAAGCCAGCGGCTGTCGCTTTGATATTGCGGAGTGAAGGCGGCGCTCAGGGCCTGATAGGTCCGGACAGGCCAGCGGCGGGCGCGGGCATAGGCGGCCAGCGCATCGGGCAGGGCCGGGAGCCCAGGGAAGTGGTCGAGAGCGCGGGCCAAGGCCAGGGCGTCGAGCAGCGCCATGTTTGCCCCCTGGCCCAACTGGGGACTCGCGCGGTGGGCGGCGTCGCCCAGGATGGCGAGGCCGGGCGCATAGGGCCTGCGCAGCGCGCCGTGGCTGTAACGCGCCATCGTCAGGCGGTCCGGGTGGTCGATCTGGCGAAAGAAGGGCGCGGCCTCGGGCCAGAGCGCGGCGGCCTCTTCGGCCCAGGCGCCCAGGCCCCGGTCGCGCCAGGCACCATGCCCGCTCTCGGGGAGCGACCAGAAGATCGCGGCCTTGGGGACCGGATCGCCGGGCAGGCAGCCGATGGGCAGGACGCCGAGCATCCGGTCGGCGCGGCGGTAGCGCTGGGACAGGTGCGACGGGTCGAGCCCCGCCCCATCGACCCAGTCCACCACGCCCCAGAGCGCGCCATAGGGCAGGGGCCGCGAACGCAGCGGCGACAGGGCGGACCGAGCGCCCGACGCATCCACGAGGAGGTCGAACTCCTCGCTGCCAGTGCCATCGGCAAAGCGGAACCGCTGGCCGTCGCGCCCGGTCACGCGGGCCCCGGGGCGCAGTTGGATGCGACGGCGGCAGGCGGCCTCGTGGAGCGCGGCGAAGAGGGCGGAGCGATGGAGGGCCAATCCGGGCTCCCGCCCGTAGGACACGTCGAGCACCGGGCGGCCCGTATGCGCCTCGAGCCCCCGCATCCGCGTGATGAGCGCGCCGAGGTCCAGCGCACGGTCGGCCGCCCCGATCTCCCGGAGCACCGCAAGCCCGACAGGCTGGACGACGAGGCCCGATCCGACGGGGCGCGGAGCCTCGAACTGGTCGAACAGGGTGACGCGGTGGCCTCGGTCCGCGAGCAGCGACGCCGCGGCGAGCCCGCCGATTCCCGCGCCCGCGATGCCGATGCTCAACCCGTCCATCTGGTGCCCTCTGCGACAGCGCCGTCCTTCGCCCCTTGTCTCATGGCTAGCGGCTTGGATCATCCGGCGGAACGGGGCGCGCGGTCGCGGGGCGCGCAAGACCGACGTGGGGGCAGGGGCGGGTCGGGTTCTCCCGAATGGCGGGGCGGGGGCGGGCTGCTATGCTGGACCCGTTCGCGTCGAAGGAAAGCCCCATGCGCCCCGTCCTCCTTGGCCTCCTGGCCGTTCTTGCCTTGCACCTGTCCCTGCGCCCCGCCCAGGCCGACCCGATCGCGGCGGACTCCGAGCATTGCGTCATCAACGTCCGCAGCGACGACGTGCTGAACCTGCGCGAGGGACCCAGCGCCCGGGCCGGGATCCTGACGGGCATGCGCTATGGTCAATGCGGCGTCATGGTGATGGGCGAGTGCCGCAGCGACTGGTGCCCCGTGGAGGAGGGCCATTATTCCGGCTGGGCGCACCGCCACTACCTCGGTATGGTGTCGCCCGCGATGTATTGCGTGACCGGCGTGGCGCAGAACGATGGGCTGAACCTGCGGGCTTGGCCGTCCACGACCTCGCGCGTCTTGACCGTCCTTGCCCCGAACGCCTGCGGGATCATCGTGCTGCCCTATGCGCGGGACGGCTGGCAGAAGATCCGGGCCGACGGCTGGGAGGGCTGGGTTCGCCGGAGCTACCTCACCGGGCAGTGAGGGCGAGGCCCGACCCGAGGGAGCCGGGCCTGACATCGATCAGCCCCGGGCGATCAGCTCCGACGCGTCCCTGACCTTGGCGGGGCTCAGCGCCTCGCGCCAGTTGGGCGCAAGGACGATGTCCCTGGCGTAGCGCGTCACGCGGAGCGCGGCGTCCGACGGCACCTTGGGCGAGAAGCCGAACCACATGGAGGCCTCGACGTTGATGTGGCCGATCAGGAAGTCGAAGGCCGCCTCGCGCGCGATGCCGTACTTCTCCACGCACTCGTCGAGCGCGTCAGACATGGCGTCGATGAAGGTCATGGCGATCATCTCGGACAGGCCGGGCTCCAGGATCGCAAGCTGCTCCAGCGTCACGCGATGGGTGCGGATGATGGGCGACCACATCGCCTCGCAGATCGCTGCGCCCAGGGCGTAGTGTTCCTCTGGCCCCTGCATCAGGGCGCAGACGATGGACTGGGGCGCGACCCCGCCATGCACGTCGCGGCGCTGGTCCGGATCGTTGATGTCGTGGGCGTAAAGCGGCGGATGGCAGGGATGGCCGATGAAGTAGGTGACGTCCTCCCGCTGCGGCAGCGCGCCCGCATAGGGGGCCGCCGCGTCGAGGATCAGGAGCATCGCGCCCGGGTCCATCTGGGGGACGATCTCCTGCGCGACGGCGCCGATGGCCGAATCGGGGATCGCGAGCACGATGACCTGCGCGCCCGACAGCGCCGTCGCCCGGTCCACGGCCTCGATCCCCGCCTCGCGGAGCCGCTCGCGCCCGGCCTCTCCGATCTCCACGGCGCGCAGGTCGTAGCCTGCATCGCGGAGCTTGCGCGTGACGCGGAAGCCCATCTTTCCGCCGGCGCCCAGCACGGCCACGGTTGTCGTCATCGCGGATCCTCCCCCGTCGCGCCCCCGGGCGCACTCGTCATACCAGTACGGACGCGACTGCGTTCGGTCAATGCCGGGGAGGGCCAACCTGCCCGCTGGTATGACGAGCCTGTCGCCATCCCGGCCGCGTTGCGCTAGCCTGACGGAGAGAGGGAGGGCCCATGAGCCTCGACGCCGATCCGATCCGCCGCCGCAAGCTGTCCGACGAGGTGCGCGAGCGTCTGCTCGCCCAGATCAACGAAGGCGACCTGCGGCCCGGCGACCCCCTTCCGTCCGAGCGGGAACTCATGGCGCTCTATGGCGTGGGGCGGCCCGCGATTCGAGAGGCGATGCAGCAACTGGCCTCCCTGGGCCTCATCATCGTGCGGCACGGGGACCGGCCCCGCCTCGCGGCACCCCGGCTCGACCTCTTGGCCGAGCAGTTGGCCCTCACGATGCGGCATGTGCTGACACATGACGACAACATCCTGCGGCAGCTGCGCGAAGCGCGGATCGTCGTGGAAACCGGGACCGCGCGCCTTGCGGCCGAACTGCGGACCGACACTCATCTGGAGGAGCTTCGAGACATCCTCGCCCGGCAGCTCCTCGCCCGCGCCGACCCGCAGGAGTTCATGCGCCGGGACGGGGAATTCCACGCCGCCGTGGCGGGGATCAGCGGGAACGTGGTGCTCTCTGCGGTGGTGCGGGCGGTCTTCGACTGGATGGCGCGGTTCCACCAGGGCGCGGTCCACAGCTCGGGGCTGGAGCAGCTGACGCTGGAGGAGCACGAGGCCATCTTCGCGGCCATTGCGGCGCGGGACCCGGAGCGGGCGGCGCAGGCCATGAAGGATCACCTGACGCGGGCCAACGCGCTCTACCGGCAGGACGCGTCGGGCTGAGGGAACTCGTCATACCAGTTGCGCCACGCATCAACTGGTATAATGATCCGCGCAGCAGGGGGATGTGATGGTGGCTGAGGCAAACGGCAGGGCGGAGTTCCGGGGCGCGCTGATCGGCGCGGGCTTCTTTGCGTGCAACCATATGCAGGCCTGGCGCGACCTGGCACCGGAGGGCGCGCGGATCGTGGGCGTCTGCGACCTCGACGCAGGCCGGGCGCAGGCCATGGCGGAGGAGTTCGGCGCACAGGCCTTCACCGACCCGGCAGAAATGCTCGACGCGATCCGCCCCGACTTCGTGGACATCGCCACCACGCCCCCGTCGCACCGCGCCTTGGTGGAGCTTTGCGCACCGCGCGTGGGGCTGGTGATCTGCCAGAAGCCCATCGCCGATACGCTGGAGGACGCCCGCGCCATGGTCGCGGCCTGCGAAGCATCGGGCGCGGCGTTCCTGATTCACGAGAACTTCCGCTGGCAGCGGCCCTTCATGCGGATGCTGGACCTGCTCCCCAGCATCGGCACGCCGCGCTTTGGCCGGTTCTCCTTTCGCCACGGCTGGGACGTCTATGCCGGCCAGCCCTACCTCGCGACGGCTCCGAGGCTCGCGATCATGGATATCGGCGTGCACCTCTTCGACCTCGCGCGGCTCTTCCTGGGCGATGCTGTGGCCGTGACCTGCGAGACGCAGAAGCGGAACCCGCGCGTGGCGGGGGAGGACGCCTTCACGGCCCTGACGCGCCACGCGGGCGGAGGCGTTTGCATGACGGATGCGTCGTTCCACACGACCCTGCGGCCCGAGCCTTTCCCTCAGACGCTCGCGGTGCTGGAAGGCGACGAGGGGACGCTGGAGCTGCGCGAGGACTACCGCCTGCTGATTCATGACGCCCAGGGCCGGCGCGAGGAGGACGTGGAGCCCGAGGTCCCGGCCTGGGGCGAGAAGCCCTGGCACGTCGTGCAGGACTCGGTGCGCAACTTCGAACGTCACGTGCTGGGCGTCCTGCGGGGCGAGGCCGCGCCCCAGCCCTCCGGCGCGGATAACCTGAAGACGCTGGCCTTGTGCCTCGCGGCCTACGACTCGGCCGAGCAAGGGAGGCGCGTGCAGCCATGACCGACCGGATCGAGGCCGACTACCTGATCGAGACCGCCGAGGACCCGGCCCGCGCTGCCGAGGTCATAGCGGGCGAGCAGTCCTCGGGCACCTTCGTCTCCGTCCCCGGCGAGGACAACGAAGGCGTGCGCCTCGCCCGCGCCGTGGTGGAGCGGCTGGAGATCGTGGGCGAGGCCGAGCGCCCGTCGCTGCCCGGCGCGACGCCGGGGCGGCCCGTGCTGGCGCGGGCGACGCTGTCCTGGCCCCTGTCGAACCTTGGGGCGTCGCTGCCGAACCTTCTCGCGACCGTCGCAGGCAACCTGTTCGAGCTGCGGGCCTTCTCAGGGCTGAAGCTCCTCGACATCCGGCTGCCGCGCGCGTTCGGTGAGGCGAATCCCGGCCCGGCCTTCGGGATCGAGGGCACCCGCAGGCTCGCGGGCGTGGCGCAGGGACCCATCGTCGGCACCATCGTGAAACCCTCGGTCGGCCTCACGCCGGAGGAGACGGCGGATCTGGTGCGGGTGCTTGCCCAAGCCGGGATCGACTTCATCAAGGACGACGAGCTGCAGGCCGACGGCCCGCATTGCCCCTTCGACGACCGTGTCCGGGCCGTGATGCGCGTGATCCGCGAGGAGGCCGAGCGGACGGGCAAGACGGTGATGTACGCCTTCAACCTGACGGGCGAGGTGGACGAGATGCGCCGCCGCCACGACCTCGTGCTGGCCGAAGGCGGGACGTCCGTCATGGCCTCGATGCATTCGGTGGGGCTTACGGGGATGCTTGCGCTTCGGCGTCATGCGCAGCTTCCCATCCATGCGCATCGCAACGGCTGGGGCGCGCTGGGTCGGCATCCGAACCACGGGATATCCTACGTCGCCTGGTCCAAGCTGTGGCGGCTCGCCGGGGCGGACCACCTGCATGTCAATGGGATCGCGAACAAGTTCACGGAGGAGGACGACAGCGTCATCGCCTCCGCCCGGTCGGTGCTCCAGCCGCTCTGGGACGACACGCCCATGCTGGCGATGCCCGTCTTCTCCTCCGGCCAGACGATCCGGCAGGCGGGGCCGACCTGGGCGGCGCTCGGCACCGACGACCTGATCCATGCGGCGGGAGGGGGCATCCTCGCGCATCCCCAGGGGCCCCGCGCAGGCGTGGAGGCGTTTCGCGAGGCCTGGGCCGCCGCCCGCGCGGGCGAGGCTGTCGAGGACCGAGCGCAGCGGAGCCCGGCCCTCGCGGCGGCCCTTGGGGCCTATCGGTGAGTTTGCCCGAGGGACCGCTGGTCGCCTGGCTCGGCGACGACTTCACCGGCGGCGCCGCGGTGGCCGAGACCCTGGCCTTCGCAGGCCTGCCCGCCGCGATGTTCCTCGAGCCGCCGACGCCCGAGATGCTGTTGCGATTCCCGGGCCTGCGCGGCATCGGCCTCGCCACCACCGCTCGGGCCGAAAGCCCCGACTGGATGAACGCCCACTTGCCGGAGCTCTATGCCGCGCTCAAGGCTACGGGCGCGCCGCTGGTCCACTACAAGGCCTGCTCCACCATGGACAGCGCACCGCAAGTCGGATCGCTGGGCCGCGCGCTGGAACTAGGCCTGACCGCGACCGGAGAACCCTGCGCACCCATCCTCTTCGCCTCGCCCGAGATGGGGCGGTACCAGGCCTTCGGCACGCTCTTTGCGCGGGGTCCCGGGGGCATCCACCGCATCGACCGGCACCCCGTCATGGCGCGCCACCCTGTGACACCCATGGACGAGGCCGACATCTGCCGCCACCTCGGCCGCCAGACGGACCTGCCACTTGCGCCGCTGATGCGGCCCGATCTGGGCCCGGATGGGTTCGAGCGACTGGCCCAACAGGGCCCGCGCGGCATTGCCGTCGACTGCGCGGGGCAGGACGACCTCGCCGCCGTGGGGCGGATCATCTGGTCCCGGCGCTTCGCCCTAGGCTCCCAGGGCGTGGAATCCGCGCTTGTCGCCTATTTCCGGGCGCAGGGGTGGCTGGCCGAGGAGTCCACGCGTCCCGCGCCCTGGCCCGTGGACCGGATCGCCGTGGTGTCGGGCTCCGCCTCGGCCATCACGGCCATGCAGGTCGCCTGGGCGGAGGCTCGTGGCTGGCCCGTGATCCCCCTCGACACCGTGGCCCTGTTCGGGCCGGGCGCGCAGGCGGCCATCGGCGCCGCGACGGACAGCGCCGCCGCCGCGCTGGCTCACGGGCGGAACCCCATCGTCGCCGCGCTGCGCGGCCCGGACGACCCGGCCCTCGCCACAACCCGTGCCGCCATCGCCCGGGCAGGGCTTTCCCCCGCCGAGGGCGAGGCTCGAATCGGAGAGGCGCTGGGGATGGTCCTCTCAGGGCTCGTGGACAGGGGCGTGGGTCGGGTTCTCGTCTGCGGGGGCGACACCTCGGGCCGCGTGACCCGTGAACTTGGCGTCGTGGCACTGGAGCCTCTGGCCTGGATCGCTCACGGCGCATCCCTCATGCGCGGGCACCGGGCCGAGGGCGACCCCGTGGAGATCATCCTGAAGGGCGGCCAGATGGGGCCCGAGAACCTGTTCGAGCAGGCGCTAGGCCAGCGACCCGATCCGGTGATGATGGGGGTCGGGGCAGATCCCCCCATCCGCTGACGAACGACGCAATCCGCCGCGCTACGGTCGCCGCACCCTGTCGGCCAAGCCTCCCTCGGCCAGGCGCCCCGCCTTCGGCAAGCTTTTGCTGAAGCGATCGAAGCAGGTAAGTTCCTGTCCGAAAGTTGTGGGCGAAGCGGCGAAATTGTGTCAATAAACAACCAGGGGATGATCGACCAGAGACCATGTTATGTGCGCCGCCGAGGATGGACCGCGCACTTCTAAGGGGGCCGCCTTGCACTTCGAACGGCATATCATGGCAACGGACGACGGCGGCTTTGAACTGCTCGGTGCGATTCTGGATTGGCCCTTCGCGATCTGCTCGATCATCACCGATGCCGACGGCGCGCCCGTCGATGTCCACGTCCATCGGGTAAGCGGCGGCTTCGAGGAGGCGACCGGCCTGCGCGACGTCCAGGGCCGCACCGTGCGCGAGGTCCTGCCCGCCATCGAGCAGACCTGGATCGACCATTACGGGCGCGTGGCGCTCGACCGCGTGCCCTTGCGCTTCACGGAACACTCGGCAGCGCTCGGGCGGTATTACGAGGTTCGCGCCGCCCCCATGGAGCCGGCGGGTCGCTTCATCGTGGCGTTCCGAGACCTGACCGAGGCCCGCCGCCTGGAGGCCGAGCAGGCCCAGGCGCTCGACCACGCCCAGCATCTCCTCAAGGAGCTGGGCCATCGGGTGATGAACAGCTTCGCCGCCATCTCGGCCATCCTGTCGATGGAGGCGCGCGCCACCCCCCGGGAAGGCCGCCCGGCGCTGGAGCGCGTCCAGGGACGGGTGCAGGCGCTGGCCGCGCTCTATCGCCGGCTCGACGGCGCGTCCCAGGCTGACCGGGTCGAGATGTCGGACTATCTGGGCGGCCTTGTCGCGAGCTTCCGAGATTCCCTGGCCGCGCCGGCCCCCGTGACCGTGACAGCCGACCTCGCCCCGATCACCTTGCCCACGCAGATGGCGGTGCCTCTGGCGCTGGTCGTCAACGAGCTTCTGACCAACGCGGTCAAGCACGCCTTCGCCGACGGGCGGTCCGGCGCGGTGCGGGTGGCGCTGTCCGTGGCGGAGGGGCAGTGCCGTGTGTCCGTCGCCGACGACGGCCATGGCGTGATCGAGGGCCAGGAGGGCGCCGGCGTCGGCCGCATCCTCATCCAGGCCTTCGTGGGCGAGCTCGGGGGCGAGATCAGCACCCGGACCGGCCCCGACGGGACCGAGGTCACCGTGGAGTTCACCCCCCGGTCGCCCGACCTCTGACCTCCGCAGCGTCGTGCACTGCCGCCAGTGCCCGCCTCGGTGGACCTTGGCCTCGGCATGATTTACACGGGCGCGGCCCGGCCTGCGCGCGGGCGGCAACCGGAGTTCTGGGATGAAGATCGCGATCCTCGGCGGGGACGGCTTCGTGGGTTGGCCCACCTGCCTTCACCTGTCGAACCTCGGCCACGACATCCACATCGTGGACAACCTTTCGCGCCGCTGGATCGACACCGAGCTTGGCGTGCAGTCGCTGACCCCGATGGATTCGATCCAGGAGCGCTGCCGCATCTGGAAGGAGGTCACGGGGCGCACGCTGCACTTCCACCTCCTCAACCTCGCCACCGAATACGAGCGTGTGAAGCAGTGGTTCGCCGAGCATCGCCCCGATGCGGTCATCCACTTCGCCGAGCAGCGGGCCGCGCCCTATTCGATGAAGACCGACCGCCACAAGGTCTACACGGTGGACAACAACGTGGGCGCCACGCACCACGTCCTCGCCGCCCTGGTGGAGACCGGGATCGACGCGCACCTCATCCATCTCGGGACGATGGGCGTCTACGGCTATTCCAGCGTCGGCGCGCCGATCCCCGAGGGCTACCTCGACGTATCGATCGACACGCCCGCTGGCCCGCGCGAACAGCAGATCCTGTACCCGACGCGCCCCGGCTCGGTCTATCACATGACCAAGAGCCTCGATCAGATCCTGTTTCAGTTCTACGCCCAGAACGACGGACTGCGGATAACCGACTTGCACCAGGGCATCGTCTGGGGCACCCACACCGACCAGACCCGGCGCCACCCGCAGCTCGTGAACCGCTTCGACTACGACGGCGACTACGGCACGGTGCTCAACCGCTTCCTCATCCAGGCGGCGATCGGCTATCCGTTGACGGTCCACGGCACGGGCGGGCAGACGCGCGCCTTTATCCACATCCAGGACTCGGTCCGCTGCATCGAACTCGCTCTCGCGGACGCGCCGAAGTCGGGCGAGCGGGTGCGCATCTTCAACCAGATGACGGAAACGCACCGCGTCCGCGACCTCGCGCAACTCGTGGCGCGCCTGTCGGGGGCCAAGGTCGCCTTTCTCCCCAACCCCCGCAAGGAGGCCGAGGAGAACGACCTGATCGTGCGCAACGACCAGTTCCTCGCGCTCGGCCTCAACCCGATCCGGCTGGAGGAAGGGCTCCTGAGCGAGGTGGTGGACGTCGCGAAGAAGTTCGCACACCGCATCGACCGGTCCCGCGTGCCCGCCGTGTCTGCCTGGACCAAGGAGATCGCCGAGCGCGTGGATCGCGACCCGGAGCGTCAGGCCCTGCGCCCGGCCTCCTGATGGGGCTGGTCCTGTGGAGTCTTGGCTGACATGGGCGCGCTAGCAGATGGCATCGACGCGCCCGGCCTGAGGCTGTGCAATGCTTCGCATGACGGTGCGGGGCACCTGTCAGCACCATGACCACCCGCGCCTATGTCACCCTCGTCACCAACGCCGACTTCGCGGTCGGCGCGGGGGCTCTCCTGCGCTCCCTTTCGCTCACCGGGACCACGGCTGACCGGGTGGTGATGCACACCGGCGGCGTGCCGGAGGACAGCCTTCGCGCACTCGCCGCCCGGGGGGCCCGCCTCGTGCCGGTGGATCTCCTGCCGACCTCGCCGGAGTTCAACGAGCGTCACGCCAAGGACCGTATCCACGGCCTCAATCCCTTCACCAAGGGCACGAAGCCTCCGTTTCATACGCCGCTCGACAACTTCGCCAAGCTGCGGCTCTGGCAGTTGCCCTACGAGCGGGTCGTGTTCCTCGACGCCGACACGCTGGCGCTGCGCAACATCGACCGGCTGTTCGACTATCCAGAGTTTTGCGCGGCCCCGAACGTCTACGAATCTCTTTCAGACTTCCACCGCATGAATTCGGGGGTGTTCACGGCGCGTCCCTCAGAGGCCACGTTCCAGCGCCTTTTCGCGCATCTCGACACGCCCGGCGCCTTCTGGAAGCGCACCGACCAGACTTTCCTGCAGGAGGCCTTCCCCGACTGGCACGGGCTGCCGGTGATCTACAACATGCTCCAGTATGTGTGGTTCAACCTGCCCGGGCTCTGGGACTGGTCGGATATCCATGTCCTCCACTTCCAGTACGAGAAACCCTGGCAGGACCACGCCAAGGTCGACCGCCTCCGCCCGCTGATCGACCTCTGGCGGGCCTATGCGGGGGATGAGGCGGTCCCGGACCTGTCGACCCTGCCTTTGCCATGACCGTGTCGTGCCGCTCGGCCACAATCTCTCACGTTCGCTGGTCCATATGCGCCTGAGCGCGAGGATCATGGTTCCGAGAGGGACAGCCTCGCGATCAGAGCGAAGGTTCAAGCCGTGAAGGTCGCTGTCACGGGGGCAACCGGCCTTGTGGGCCAGTTCATCGTGGCCCGGTTCCTCAGGATGGGCTGGCGGGTGGTGACCCTCGGCCGCACGCCGTCGCCGCACGGAGGCGAGCACCGCCCCTGGCGTCTGGGCGAACCTGCGCTGCTTCAGGGGTGCGACGCGCTGGTCCATGCCGCGTTTTCCCACGTCCCCGGCCGCTACCGAGGCGGGGAGGGCGAAGACCCCGAAGGCTTTCTCCACGCCAACCTCGACGGCACGCTCCGTCTCTGGAGGGAGGCGCGCGGCCTGCGGATCGTCTTCCTGTCCTCCCGCGCGGTCTATGACGGGCTGCCCCCAGGCACGACCCTCACCGAAGACCTGCCCCTCGCCCCCGACAGACTTTACGGCCAGGTGAAGCTCCGCGCCGAGGAGGCGCTGCACGATTTCGGCGGCGCGAGCCTACGCGCGACCGGAGTCTACGGCCCCCCCGCGCCGGGCCAGCGCCACAAATGGGCGGACCTTTTTGACGCCTTCGCACGCGGTGAAGTGGTCGCACCCGCCTGCGGGACCGAGGTGCATGGCGACGACCTCGCCCGCGCGGTGGCGCTGCTTCTTGGCGGGGCCTCGGGCCCCTACAACTGCTCGGACCTTCTCCTCGACCGGCGCGAGCTGCTGGAGCGCTGGTCCCGGATCTCCGGGGTCAAGGGAACACTGCCGGAGCAGGTTCAGAAACGTCCGAACATGATGGACTGCTCGCGCCTGCGTGCCCTGGGATGGAGGCCTGGCGGCGAAACGGCTCTGGAAGAGACGCTGCGCGTGATGGTGTAGGTCGGCGTAGGCGTGCCCTCCTACGGCGTCGCGTCCCCGCGCCCGAATAGGCCCTTCAACGCGCCGCCCAGGATCGCGGTTACGCTGGGCTTCTCGCGGCCCAGGAAGGGCAGGGGGCGGCAGACCTCGATGGCCGCGACGCCGACCCGCGCCGTCAGCGCGCCGTTCACCACGCCTTCCCCGAACCGGCGCGACAGGCGCGACAGCACCGTCCCGCCCGCGACGCCGTGGAGGAGATCGTCGCCCACCGCGACCGCGCCCGTGGCCACGAGATGCGTCATCACCGTCCGAACGAGCCGCCATGACTCCACCACGCCCGACCGGCCGCCATAGATCTCGGCCACCCGGCGGATCATGCGGAGGTTTGCCGCCAGCGCCGCCGCTACATCCGCGAGGGGGAGGGGCACGACGGCCGTCACCGTGGCCACCTGCCGCGCGGCGCCCCCCACCTCTCGCTCCGCAGCAGTGTCGAGCGGCAGGAGAAGCTCCCGCTCCGCCAATCGCAGGAGGCCGTCGGCGTCGAGGACCTCGCCCTGACGTTCGGCAAGGCGCGAGGCGTTCCAGCGCAGGCCTTCGCGCGCGGAGTAGAGGCGGGCGAGGTGATCCACCACAACGCGCGCCTGCGAGAGGCTCCCCGAGGCCAGCGCGCCTACGGCCTCCCGCTGGATCGTGTCGATGCGTGCGAGCCGCCGGATCGCCAGAAGCTCGCGCCCCGCGATGAGGAGCGCCACGGCGGTAAGCCCCAGGAGGAGCGCCGTCGCGATCCCGCCCAGAAGCGGGTGACGCTCAAGAAGCCCCGCCGCCCAGTCCCAGGCCGCGAGCGACAGGGCGAAGAGGAGGAAGCTGCCCAAAAGCGACCAGAACCAGCCCGCCAGTTGGGAGCGCGGTCGGGCCGCCATCTGCATGGCCCGCTCCATCGCCGGGGGCGGGACGCCGGGGGTCCCGAGGTCCGGGACAGGGGGCGCCGCTTCGGGCGCGGGCGGGGGGGCGTCCTCCACCTCGATCAGAACGGGGCCGCGCGAGCGGGGTGCGTCGGCGGGGCGGGGCTCGTCGGAGGGATCGTCGCGGAGGATCACAGCTGGTCTCCGATCAGGAACTCGGCCGCCTTGTCGAGGCGGATATGCGGCGGGCCCTCTCCGGGGCGGAGCGTGAGGGGCGCGGGGGCGAAGTCCTGGACGGCGTAGTCCTGCAAGGGCCAGTCCTCCGCGCCCGACCGCGCCGGGGCGAGAAGGCGGTTCGGGTCCTCGGGGAGGTCGCCCGGATGCTGCGCGGCCTGGTGGCCGGAGCCAAGAAGGCGTCCCCGAACGACGTCGAGCATGTCGCCGCCATGCGGGACGCGATCCTCGACGGTGGTGCGGAGGGAGGCGATGGCCATGGCGGCGGTGTCGGCGCCCGCGAACTCGGCGCGGTCCCTGGCCTCTCGCAGGAGAGCCTCCACCAGCGCGGCGAGGCGGGGATGCTGGGCGTGGTGGAGGTGATCGGCCTTGGTCGCCGCGAAGAGGATTCGCTCGACCCGCTTCTGGCCGAGCAGCCGGGCGAGCCAGGCGCCGCGCCCGGGGGAGAAGGCGCCCAGGATGTCGGCCATGGCCTGCCGCAGATCCTCGAAGGCGCGGGGACCGCTGGCGAGGGCGCCGAGTACGTCCACCAGCACCACCTGCCGGTCGATGCGGGCGAAATGCTCGCGGAAGAAGGGCTTCACGATCAAGCGCTTGTAGGCCTCGAAGCGGCGCTCGGATTCGCGCCAGAGGCTCCCGCGTCCGGCGTCCGGCGTGGGCGGCAGGGGCGCGAAGGTCAGCGCGGGCGAGCCTTCGAGGTCGCCCGGCAGGAGGAACCTCCCCGGCGTGCAGTCCGAGAAGCCCGCGTCCTTGGCGATGCGCAGGTGGGCGGCGTAGGTTTCGGCCAAGGCCTTGAGGGTCACCTCCTCCAGCCGAGCGGATGGGTCGAGGGCGTCGAGGCGGGCGAGGAAGGCCTCTGCGCCCGGGCGGGTCCGGGCCTTGGT
>CADCUU010000486.1 GCA_902805995.1 uncultured Rubellimicrobium sp. | reverse complement strand
GTGACGGCCTCGAACTCCTCCACGTAGAACTGGTAGTTCGTGAAGAGGACGTGGTTCTGGAAATGCTCCGGGTCGGTGGCCGTGTAGTGCGACAGCCGCGCGAGGGAGTAGTCCACCCGCTGCGCCGTGAAGGGCGCGAGGGGGATGGAGCCGTCGGGATAGTGGAAGCCGTCCCCGTTGACGATGTCGTCGTTCATGGTCGCGAGGTCGGGCACGTCGAAGACGTCGCGCAGCGGGAAATCCAGCGCCCCCTCCTGCGGGATGGCGAGGCGGGCGTCGTTTCCGGCGACCGCGAAGTGGACGGGGATCGGCGTGCGCGACGGGCCGATGACGACCCGGACCCCGTGGTTGCGGATCAGGAGGCCAATCTGCTGCTCCAGATAAGCCTTGAACAGCCTCGGGCGGGTGACCGTTGTGGAATAGGTTCCCGGGCCCGCGACATGGCCGAAGGACAGGCGAGAGTCCGAAAGGGCGAAGCTCGTCGTGGAGAGGCGGATTTCCGGGTAGAAGGCCCGGATGGGACGCTCGGGCCGGCCGTGGCGAAGCGCGTGGGCGAAGCCGTCGCAGAGGAACTGCGTGGCCCCGTCGTGGAGGAGGATCAGCCGCTCCACGGCGGCGCGGGGGTCGTCGAAGGCCTCGGGCGCGGGAAGCTGGGGCGCGTCGAAGGGGACGTGGTCGGGCGATTGGGCGTTCATTGGTTCCCCTCGAACAGGCTGACGACCTCGAAGCGGCGCACGTCCACGAGGCCCTTGTCGCTCAGCCGCAGCTCGGGGATCACCACGAGCGCGAGAAGCGAATGCTGCATGTAGGCGTTGTTCAGACGGCAGCCACAGGCCTCCATCGCCTGCACCAGCGCCTGGGCCTTGGCGGCGACCTCCCTCGCGGGGGCGTCGGACATGAGGCCCGCGATGGGAAGGGGCACGAGCGCGAGTTCCTGCCCGTCGCGCCACACCGTCGCGCCGCCCCCGACCTCGGCCAGACGGTTTGCGGCCTGGGCCATGGTGGCGCGGTCGGTGCCCACGACGATCATGTGGTGGCTGTCATGCGCCACGGTGGTGGCCACGGCGACGCCCGGCCCGTAGCCGAAGCCCGAGACGAAGGCGTTGGTGACGGCCCCCGTGGCACGGTGGCGCTCCACCAGCGCGATCTGGGCGACCGCGCCCTCGGGCTCCACGAGGCCCGCGCGGACGGGGAGGTCGGCGGACAAGGCCTTGGTCGGCGCCTGGTTCTCCACCACGCCGATCACCTTGACGCGGACCGTGGTACGCGAGTCGGGGGCGGGAATGGCGAAATCGGCGGCCTCCAGGTGCTTGCCCAGGCGAACGGTCGCGCGGGCATCGTCGGGCCAGTCGTAATGCGGGCATGTGACAAGGAGGCGACCGCCCTCGGCCACCTTCACGCCGCGGGCATAGACGGCCTCGATGGGCAGCGCCGTGAGGTCGGAGGTCAGGATCACGTCGGCGCGGCGGCCCGGGGCAATGGAGCCCAGTTCGCGTTCGAGGCCGAAATGCGTTGCGGTGTTGATCGTGGCCATCTGGAGCGCGACGAGGGGGTCGCACCCGCAGGCGATGGCGTGTCGGACTACGCGGTCCATGTGCCCTTCGTCTACGAGCGTGCCGGAATGGCAGTCGTCGGTGCAGAGGATGAAGTTGCGCGGGTCGAGGCCCTTTTCCGTGATCGCGGTGATCTGGGATTCGACGTCGTACCACGCGCTGCCCAGGCGGAGCATCGACCGCATGCCCTGGCGGGCGCGGGCGATGGCGTCGGATTCCTGGGTGCCTTCGTGGTCGTCGGCGGGGCCGCCCGCGACATAGGCGTGGAAAGGGATGCCACGGTCGGGGCTGGCGTAGTGGCCGCCCACGGTCTTGCCGGCACGCATGGTGGCGGCCATCTCGGCCAGCATCTGGGGATCGCCGTTCACGACGCCGGGGTAGTTCATCATCTCCCCCAGGCCGACGATGCCGGGCCAGGACATGGCCTCCTCCACGTCCTTTTCGCTGATCTCGAAGCCCGTGGTCTCCAGGCCGGGGGCGGAGGGGGCGCAGCTCGGCATCTGGGTGAAGATGCTGACGGGCTGGAAGAGCGCTTCGTCGTGCATCATGCGGACGCCGCGCAGGCCGAGAACGTTCGCGATCTCGTGCGGGTCGGTGAACATCGTGGTCGTGCCGTGGGGGATCACGGCGGCGGCGAATTCGGCGGGGGTGAGCATCCCGGATTCGATGTGCATGTGGCCGTCGCAGAGGCCGGGGATGAGGTAGCGGCCGTTCGCCTCGGCCACCTCGGTCCCCTCACCGATGCAGTGGGAGGCATCGGGGCCGACATAGGCGAAGCGGCCGTCCGCGATGGCGACCTGCCAGCCGGGGAGGATCTCGCGGCTTTGGACGTTGACGAGGGTGCCGCCGCGGATGACGAGGTCGGCCGGGGTTCGGCCAGCGGCGACGGAAACAAGGCGGGGGGCGCTTTCGGCCCAGGTCCTGAGGTCCTGCATGGGCCATTTGTGGCCCAATGACGGCGCGGCGCAAGCCCCGGCGGCGATCTCCGCCTGCTGATCCATGGTCATGATTCGCCTCCGATGGCCGGTGATGGAGCCAAGGTGCCAGTCCGGGGTTAACAGGTTCCTAGGCCAACGAACGGTGGCGCGGGGGTCGCGCAACGGGGGGAGGGGGACGGCATGGACGGGCTCGGTCGATTCGTGGCGGCGCAGGAGGGGAGTTGGGAGACGGCCTTGGCGGAGTTGCGGCGGGGGCGGAAGGAGAGCCACTGGATGTGGTGGATCTTTCCGCAACTGGCGGCGCTGGGGCGGTCGGGGACGGCCAAGGCCTATGGGATCGCGGACCTTGAGGAGGCGCGGGCCTATCTGGCGCATCCGGTCCTGGGGCCTCGGCTCGTGGAGGCGGCGCGGGCCATGCTGGGGAATGCGGGGCAGAGGCCGGAGGCGGTGCTGGGCGGGATCGACGCGATGAAGCTGCGGAGCAGCATGACGCTGTTCGCCGCCGTGCCGGGGGCCGATCCGGTGTTCGAGGAGGTGCTGGAGGCGTTCCATGGGGGTGAGCGGGATCCGATGACGCTGGAGCGGCTGTAGGGTGGCTCGCGGGCGCTGCGCGGCCCCCCATCGTGCGCCCGGGGCGTCCGGGCGAGTTCGCCTTCGCGTCGTCGGGGGCAGTCCAAGGTCGCGCGGTGCGTGTGAGCACGCACCCTACTTGCGCCCGCCGGGCCGGCTGCCCATCCTTGGGGCATGCCTACTCTCCTCTCCTTCGGCCATGGTTTCTCCGCCCGCGCGCTGTCGCGCCTCCTGATTCCGGAGGGGTGGCGCGTCATCGGGACCGTGCGGAGCGAGGAGCGGCGGGCCGAGATCGAGGCCGAGGGGGTCGAGGGCGTGATCTGGCCGGGGACGGACATGGCGCCATTCCTTGAGGAGGCGACGCATCTCCTCACCTCCGTGGCGCCTGACGATGGGGGCGACCCGGTGCTGCGGGAGTGGCGCGATGCCATCGCGGCGCAAGCGGGGCGGTTCGGCTGGGTTGGCTACCTGTCCACCACGGGCGTCTATGGCGACCGGGGCGGGGACTGGGTGGATGAGGGGAGCGCCCTCACGCCCGCCACCAAGCGGGGGCGGCTTCGGGTGGAGGCGGAGGCCGAGTGGGCCGCGATCCCCGGGCTGCCGCTGCATGTATTCCGCCTGGCCGGGATCTATGGGCCGGGGCGCGGGCCGTTCGAGAAGGTCAGGACCGGGACGGCGCGGCGGATCATCAAGCCCAACCAGATGTTCTCGCGCATTCATGTGGAGGACATCGCACAGGTGGTCGCGGCCTCCATCGCGCGGCCCCGTCCGGGCGCGGTCTACAACGTCTGCGACGACGACCCCGCCCCGCCCTAGGACGTGATCGCCCACGCGGCCGAACTGCTGGGGATGCCGATCCCGCCGGCGCAGGACTTCGCCACCGCCGAGATGACACCCATGGCGCGCAGCTTCTATGCCGAAAGCAAGCGCGTGCGAAACGACCGGATCAAGCAGGAACTGGGCGTGCGGCTTCGTTACCCCGACTACCGGTCGGGCCTTGCGGCGCTGCTCGCGCAGGGGGAGTGAGGCGCGGAGGTCACGCGCCCGTGACGATTTTTCGCGGCCCGGGGTTGAACCTGACGCAGGGTTGCCCGATATCCCCCTTGCGGACCGGGCCCCTCTGACGACCTCGCGTCGTGATGTCGGACCGCATCGAGTGCGCTCGATGTCATGGCCCCCTTCGCCGGACCTCCGTAGCGCGTGTGATGCAAACGCGAGGTCGCTAATGGAACTCCTATTATCCCTGTTCATGGGCACGCCCGTCTGGATGTGGCTGCTCTTCATCTCCATCGTCGTGGCGCTCCTGGTCTTTGACCTGGGAGTGCTCCACAAGGACGACCATGAGATCGGCGTGACCGAAAGCCTCAAGCTGTCGGCCATGTACATCGCCATGGGCGTGCTCTTCTCCGGCTTCGTCTGGTGGCAGCTGGAGGACACGGTGCCCGGCGCCACGGCGCTGTACCTGACCGCCTTTGTCGTCGAGAAGACGCTGGCGATGGACAACGTCTTCGTCATCGCGATGATCTTCGGTTACTTCGCCATCCCGCGGCAGTACCAGCACCGCGTGCTGTTCTGGGGCATCCTGGGCGTGATCCTGCTGCGGGCCATCATGATCGGCCTCGGCGCGACGCTGGTGGCCCAGTATTCCTGGGTCCTTTATATCTTCGCGGTCTTCCTGATCTTCACCGGCGTCAAGATGATGATGACGGACGAGAAGGAGATGGACATCTCCCAGAACCCCGTCCTGAAGCTGCTCAAGCGCCGCATGAACGTCACCGAGGAGCTGCACGGGTCGGACTTCTTCGTGAAGAAGCCCGATGCCAAGGGCCGGATGGTGCGCTTCGCCACGCCGCTGTTCCTGGCGCTGGTGCTGATCGAGATCGCGGACGTGGTCTTTGCCGTGGACTCGGTGCCCGCCGTGTTCGCGATCACCTCGGACCCGTTCATCGTCTACACGTCGAACATCTTCGCGATCCTGGGCCTGCGGGCGCTCTACTTCGCACTGGCGGCGATCCTCCACCGCTTCCACTACCTGAAGTACGCGCTGTCGGTGCTGCTCGTGTTCATCGGCTCCAAGATCTTCGTGGCCGACCTGATGGGCTGGGAGAAGTTCCCCGCGAGCTGGTCGCTGGCCATCACCTTTGCCATCCTGGGCGCGGGCGTGGTGTTCTCGCTGTGGAAGACGCGGGGCGGCGACCACGACGGTCATGGCGGCAAGGCGCTGACGGCGGAGTAAGGTTTCCGACCTTGTGAGAGAGTGGAACGCCCGGGTCTGAGCGCCCGGGCGTTTTCGTTTCTGGCGGTCTTTGGTGAAACGCGTCCCAAAGGGGGCTGCACGGCCAACGGCTGCCCCGTCCTGATTAGGGACAGGTCGCCGCAGGGGTTCCTGCCTACATGACACGGATCGGCCAGCCCCGGCGCGGGGGCGCGGTCTCCTCGACGGTCAGGACCGTTCTGGCTTTACGCCCGCCCGCGCATCACGGTGACGCCCAGCACCTCCAGCACCTTCCGCTCGATGTCGTCGGCGTTGAGGCCTGCGGTCGCGTACATGTCGCGGGGGCTGGCATGGTCGATGAAGGTGTCGGGGAGGGTCATGCTGCGGAAGCACAGGCCGCCGTCGAAGGCGCCCCCCTCCGCGAGAAGCTGGGCGACGTGGGAGCCGAAGCCGCCGACAGCGCCTTCCTCCAGGGTGATGAGCGCGTCGTGGGT
Source organism: uncultured Rubellimicrobium sp. (assembly GCA_902805995.1). GTDB lineage: Bacteria > Pseudomonadota > Alphaproteobacteria > Rhodobacterales > Rhodobacteraceae > Rubellimicrobium. The sequence continues at coordinate 4,603 of CADCUU010000486.1, read as the reverse complement.
CGCGGCGAGGCGAAGGATCAGGTCGCGGTCGAGCGGCTTGGCGAAGCGGGCGTCCACGACCGTGGGGCGGATGCCGCGCGCCTCCAGCGCCTCGGCGGCCTTGAGAGCCTCCTGCAGGCGGGTGCCGAAGGACAGGAGCGCCACGCCGGAACCTTCACGGACGGTGCGGCCACGGCCGATCTCCAGTGGCGGGGCCTCCCAGTCGATCTCCACCCCCACGCCTTCGCCCCGGGGGAAGCGGAAGGCGATGGGGCCCGTGTCGTGGGCGGCGGCGGTCACGACCATGCGGGCGAGTTCGCCCTCGTCCGCAGCGGCCATGACGACGAAGCCGGGGAGGTTGGCGAGGAAGGCCACGTCGAAGCTGCCCGCATGGGTCGCCCCGTCCGCGCCCACCAGCCCGGCGCGGTCGATGGCGAAGCGGACGGGGAGGCGCTGGATCGCCACGTCGTGGACGACCTGATCGTAGCCGCGCTGGAGGAAGGTCGAGTAGATCGCGCAGAAAGGCTTGAGACCCCCGGCGGCCATCCCGGCGGAGAAGGTGACGGCGTGCTGCTCGGCGATGCCGACATCGAAGCAGCGGTCGGAGAAACGCTCCGCGAACTTGGACAGGCCCGTGCCGTCGGGCATGGCGGCGGTGACGGCGACGATGCCGCGGTCCTTCTGGGCGGCGCGGACCAGGGCGTCGGCAAAGACGTTGGTGTAGGAGGGCGCGTTGGACGGGGCCTTGGCCTGCGCGCCCGTCACGACGTCGAACTTATTGGTGGCGTGGCCCTTGTCCCGCGCGGTCTCGGCGGGGGCGTAGCCCTTGCCCTTTTTCGTCAGGACATGGATCAGCACCGGCCCATCGGCCCGCGCCCGCGCGGTGCGCAGGACGGCGAGGAGCGAGTCCATGTCATGCCCGTCGATGGGGCCGACATAGGAGAAGCCCAGCTCGTCGAACAGCGTGCCGTGGCCCACGGCGAGGTGCTTGAGCGCGTCCTTGGCCCGCTTGGCCCCTTCGCGCAGCGGCGGAGGGAGGAGGTGGGCCGCAGCCTTGGCGGCGGCGCGGAGGTCCTGGAACGGCTCCCCCGCGTAAAGGCGTGACAGATAGGCGGACATGGCCCCCACGGGGGGCGCGATCGACATCTCGTTGTCGTTGAGGATGACGAACAGGCGCGAGCCCAGATGGCCCGCGTTGTTCATCGCCTCGTAGGCCATGCCGGCGCTGATGGAGCCGTCGCCGATCACCGCGATGGCGTCGCCCAGGCCGCAGCCGTCCGGAGCCTCGGCCCCGAGGTCGCGCGCCACGGCGAGGCCCAGGGCGGCGGAGATGGAGGTCGAGGAATGGGCCGCGCCGAAGGGGTCGTAGGGGGATTCGGAACGCTTGGTGAAGCCCGAGAGGCCGTCCTTCTGGCGGAGCGTGCGGATGCGGTCGCGGCGGCCGGTGAGGATCTTGTGCGGGTAGGCCTGGTGGCCCACGTCCCAGATCAGACGGTCGCGCGGGGTCTCGAACACGGCATGCAGCGCGACGGTCAGCTCCACCACGCCCAGGCCCGCGCCGAGATGCCCGCCGGTGACGGACACGGCGGAGATGGTCTCGGCCCGAAGCTCGTCGGCCACGCGCCGCAGGTCGGCGTCTGACAGGCGGCGCAGGTCGGCGGGGTTGCGGACCCGGTCGAGGAGCGGCGTGCGGGGGAGATGGGGCTCGGTCATGGCATCACTTCCGGCGGGCGGCGACGAAGCGGGCGGCCTCGCGCAGGGTGTCGGCGTCCGGCCCATAGGGGGCGAGGGCGTCGCAGGCCTCCTCCACCAGCGATCTGGCGCGGGCGCGGGCGGACTCAAGCCCCAGGAGGGAGACGAAGGTGGCCTTGCCGGCGGCGGCGTCCTTGGCCACGGCCTTGCCAATCGTGGCGGCGTCGCCCTCCACGTCGAGGATGTCGTCCGCGATCTGGAAGGCGAGGCCCAGCGCGTCGCCGTAGCGGAGCAGCGCCGAAGCATCGGCCCCGGCCATGCGGGCGCCCGCGGCGGCGGACCAGGACAGGAGCGCCCCGGTCTTGCGGGCCTGGAGGACCGTGATTTCGGGGAGCGTCAGGGGCGCGGGCGCGGTCTCGGCCGCGATGTCGAGCATCTGGCCGCCGACCATGCCCCGCACGCCCGAGGCCTGCGCGAGAGTTAGGAGGAGCGCGAGGCGCGGCTCGGGCGGCAGGGGGGCGTTCGCCACCAGCTCGAAGGCGAGGGTCTGGAGCGCGTCCCCTGCGAGCACGGCCACGGCCTCGTCCCACTTGCGGTGAACCGTGGGGCGGCCCCGGCGCAGGTCGTCGTCATCCATGCAGGGCAGGTCGTCATGGACGAGGGAATAGGCGTGGAGCGCCTCGATGGCGGCGGCGGCGGGGGCAGCCTCAACTTCCGACAGGCCGTGGAGGCGGGCGCTTTCGAGCACGAGAAAGCCGCGCAGGCCCTTGCCCCCTTCGCAAGCGTAGAGCATCGCCTGCGCCACGGGGCCGGGTTCCCCGGCGAGGGCGCGGGTCAGCTCGGCAAAGGCGAGGTCGCGGGCCCGGGCCAGCGTGGAATCGAACGTCCGGGGCCCCGCGTCCGGCGCGGAGGCCAGGGGCAGCGCGCCGCCCATCCCCTCAGCCCGCGTCGAAGGGCTGGGTGCCGGTGGGCGCTCCGCCGTCGCCCAGGGTGATGCGCGACACCTTCTCCTCGGCCTCGGCGAGCTTGTCCTGGCAGCGCTTGCGCAGGAGCGCTCCGCGTTCGTAGAGCGCGATGGATTCGTCGAGCGCCACATCGCCGCGCTCCAGCCGGGTCACGACGGATTCGAGTTCGGCCAGGGCCTGCTCGAAGGTCATCTCGGCGATCTCGTTCATCCTTGCCCCCCTAGCGCGGCCACATGCGCCCTGACACCATCGCGCAGAGCATCGAGGTCATAACCGCCTTCGAGGACGGAGGCCACCCGGCCCTTCGCATGCCGCTCCGCCACCTCGCAGAGAGCGGTGCTGACCCAGGCGAAATCCCCGGTGTCGAGGGCGAGGCCGCCCAGGGGGTCGTCCTTGTGGGCGTCGAAGCCCGCCGAGATGAGGAGGAGGTCGGGGCGGTGGGCGTCGAGCCTGGGCAGGACGTGGTCGGCAATCACCTTGCGGAAGGTGGCGCCAGTCGTGCCCGCGCGCAGGGGGAGGTTCAGGACGCTGCCATGGGGGCCCTGGTCCGACGCCTCCCCCGTGCCGGGCCAGAAGGGGGACTGGTGGGTGGAGACGAACAGGATGCGGGGGTCGTCCTCCACCAGCGCCTGGGTGCCGTTGCCGTGGTGGACGTCGAAATCCACGATGGCGACGCGTTCCGCCCCATGCCGGTCGATGGCGCGCCGCGCCGCCAGCGCCACGTTGCCGAAGAGGCAGAAGCCCATGGGTGTCCGCGCCAGCGCGTGGTGGCCCGGCGGGCGGGTGGCGACGAAGGCCTTGAAGTGCTCCCCACCCATGACCGCGTCCACGGCGCGCAGCGCGGCCCCGGCGCCAAGGCGGGCGGCGCGCAGGGTGCCGGGCGAGAGCCATGTGTCGGGGTCGAGAGCGACCTGGCCCTCGGTGGGAACGTTGCGCGCTAGGGCGTCGAGATAGGCCTGGGGGTGGAGGGGCAGGAGGTCGTCGTCGGTGGCCTCCTCCGCCTCCTCGCGCGCGACGGACAGGCTGTCGAGGCCTGCCATGACGGCGGCGTAGCGCTCGGGCCGCTCGGGGTGGCCCTGGGGGGGCCGGTGGAGCGCGCAGTCGGGGTGGGTCAGGATTACCGGCATGGACATGACGGGCAGGAAACGGCCTTTTGCCGTCCGATACAAGCCACCGCCGGAGTCCCCATGCGTCGCCTTCTCCTTGTCCTGTCGCTGCTGGCCGGCCCTGCCTGGGCCGAGGACGGCTCCCGGCCGCTCTGGTTCGCGGAGGCCGATCTGGATGGGGACGGCGTGGTCGAGGCCTATACGCTGCGCGAGGGCGCGGAGAGCAGCGTCGATCTGGTGGTGACCGAGGGCGGGCAGGAGCGGGTCGTGCCGGGCGCGGCCTGGACGGGCGGGGCCTTCGGGCAACTACCCGAGCTGGACGTAAACGAGGGGGGCTCGCTGCTCCTCACCTCCATGAACGACGCGATCGGGCGCGACCGCTGGCGGTTGGTGCTGACCATCGCGCATCGGGAGGGCGGCTGGCGCGTCGCGGGGATCACCTACGAGAGGCGCGACACGCTGGACCTCGCCTCCTGGGCGCGGTGCGACCTCAACTTCCTGTCGGGGCAGGGCGTGGTGGAGACGGACGGCGGGGTGCGCGAGGTGGAGGCGCCCGCCGCGCCGCTCCTGTGGGGGTGGAGCGAGGGGAATCTGCCGGAGGTCCTGCCGGTGGAGTGCTTCGGCTAGGGCGGCGCCCCTCGGGACGAACCGGCCTCGCGGCCCCCTCGAGGCCGCTTTCGCCGGGGGCTGTTCACGAACTCCTAGGTTTGATCTGCCAAGCTGATCTTGCCCCTCAGGCGCTGGGGGAGGCGCGCCCTCGGACGCCCCCTCAATCCGGGGACAGCCGATACCCCGCGCCGCGCACCGTCTGGAGGTAGCGGGGCTGGCGGGGGTCGGGCTCGATTTTGCGGCGCAGGCGGG
>CADCUU010000485.1 GCA_902805995.1 uncultured Rubellimicrobium sp. | reverse complement strand
TCTTGCCGGACCCACTCTCCCCCACGATGCCGAGGTTCTCGCCCCGGCGCAGGTCCAGGTCCACGCTGTCGACGGCGGTGATGGCCCAGGTCTGGCGGCCGCGCCAGTTGGTCGCGCCAAAGCCCTTGGTCAGGCCGCGCACCGACAGCACAAGCGGGCCGAGCGGATCGGGCGCGGCGTGGACCCGCCCCGCCTCCAGCCGCATCGTGGCGGACAGGAGGTCGCGCGTGTAGGGCATCCGGGGCGCATGAAAGACCCGGTCCACGGGCCCCTGCTCCACGATCCGGCCCCAGCGCATGACCGCGACCTCGTCCGCCGTTTCCGCGACCAGCCCGAGGTCATGGGTGATGAGGAGCATCGCCATGCCCCGGTCGGCCTGGAGCCGCCGCGTCAGGTCCATGATCTCGGCCTGGGTGGTCACGTCCAGGGCCGTCGTGGGCTCGTCGGCGATCAGCACGTCGGGGTCGCAGGCCAGGGCCATCGCGATCATCGCGCGCTGGCGCATCCCGCCCGAGAATTCGAAGGTGTAGCGGTCGGCCATCTTGGCCGGCTCCTTGATCTCCACCTGCCGCAGTAGCTCGACGGTTTCGGCCTTGGCTTCCGCCTTGGTCATGCGGCGATGCAGCCGCAGGGCCTCCATGATCTGCGCGCCGATCGTGTGAACGGGCGACAGCGAGCTCATGGGCTCCTGAAAGATCAGGCCGATGCGGCGGCCCCGGATGGCCCGGATCTCCCGGCTTCCGGGCGCCATGAAGTCCAGCCGCTGCGGGCCCGAAGGTCCGTCGAGCGTGATCGTCCCGCCCGCGACCCGCGCCTGCGCGTCGACGATGCGAAGGAGCGCCCGGGCCGTCACCGACTTGCCCGATCCGCTTTCCCCCACCAGGGCCAGCGTGCGGCCCTTGTGGAGGTCGAAGCTCACGCCCCGCACGGCGTGGAGGATATGGGTCCGGAGGTGAAAGTCGATCGAGAGGTCCCGGACCGACAGAAGGGGCGTGGTGTCCTGCATCAGTGGCCATACGGGTCGGCGGCATCCCGCATCCCGTCCCCGAGGAAGTTGAAGGACAGCACCGCGAGCACCACGGCGCCGGCGGGCCAGACAAGGAGCCAAGGCGCGGTCGCGACCGTCCGCACCGTCTGCGCGTCCTGAAGAAGCACTCCCCAGCTCACCACCGGGGCCTTGAGCCCGATGCCGAGGAAGCTCAGCGCCGTCTCGGCCACGATCATGGTCGGAATGGCGAGCGTCACGACCGCGAGGATGTGGCTGGTGAGCGAAGGCAGGATGTGCCGGAAGATCACCCGACGCTCCGAGGAGCCGTCGAGCTTGGCCGCCGTCACGAAGTCCTCGTTCTTGAGGGCGAGGAGCCGTCCCCTCACCTCGCGGGCCAGCGACGTCCAGGCGAGGAGCGACACGATCAGCGTGATGATGAAGTACACCTTGAGAGGCGACCACGTCAGCGGGATCGCGGCGGCGAGACCCAGCCAGAGAGGCACGGTCGGCATGGCGCTGATCACCTCGATCACGCGCTGCACCAGAAGGTCCGTCCAGCCGCCGTAATAGCCCGACAGCGCCCCCAGCACGACGCCGATGAGAAGGCTCGACGCCACCCCGATGAGCCCGATGGACATGGAGATCCGCGTCCCGTGGATCAGCCGGCTCAGCAGGTCGCGGCCCAGCGAGTCTGTGCCCAGCAGGTTCATCGGCTGCGTCGGGTCGAGGGGTCCCACGAGGTGCGTGTCCATGGGGATCAGCCCCCACATCTTATAGGGCGCCCCTTCCACGAAGAAGCCGATGGGGATCACGGCCTCCTCGTCGATGGTGAAGGTGCGGCGAAGCGACTCCGGGTCCACCTCGCTCTTGTAGCCGCTGACATGGGGCAGGAAGCGGCGCGACCCGTCGGGCTCGGTTACGAACAGGCTGATGTCCTGCGGCGGCGCATAGGTGAAGCGCGGCTGCGCGGCGCTGGGCGAGGTCGGGGCCAGGAACTCGGCGAAGACGCCGACGAGGTAGAGAAGGATCACCACGACCCCCGCCACGACCGCCACCCGGTTGCGCAGGAAGCGGCGGCGGATCAGCGTCCACTGCCCGGCCACGGCCAGTTTCGCGGGGTCGCTCCCCGGGCGCAGGGGGCTGATGGCGGGGCCAGTCTCGTCCCCCGGCGCGCCCTCGTCTCCGTCACGGGGCAAGACCAGCGGGTCGAGGGTCGGCGGAATGCTCATGTCGGTCATGGCCGGGCCCTCAGGTGAAGCGGATGCGCGGATCGAGCGCGGCAAGGAGCAGGTCCGAGACCAGCATCCCGATCAGCGTCAGAATCCCCATGAGCAGGATGAAGCCCCCGGCGAGGTACATGTCCTGCGCGACCAGCGCGCGCAGCAGGAGCGGCCCCGCCGTGGGCAGGTTCAGCACGATGGCGGTGATCGTCACGCCCGAGATCAGCTCCGGCAGGACCCAGCCGATGGCCGACACGAAGGGGTTGAGAGCGATCCGCACAGGGTAGCGCAGGATGACCTGATGCTCGGGCAGGCCCTTGGCGCGGGCGGTGACGACATAGGGCTTGGACAGCTCGTCCGACAGGTTGGCGCGCAGGATGCGGATCAGCGCGGCCGTGCCCGACGTCCCGATCACGACGATGGGGATCCAGAGGTGCTTGAGCAGGTCCCAGAACTTGGCCCAGCTCCAGGGCGCCTCCGCGAATTCGGGGGAGTAGAGGCCGCCGACGCTCTGCCCGAAGTAGCGGTAGCTCACATACATGAGCGTCAGCGCCAGGATGAAGTTCGGGATCGCGAGGCCCAGGAAGCCCAGAAACGTGAAGACGTGGTCGCCGACGGAATGGCGGCGCACCGCCGAGTAGATGCCGATGGGCAGCGACACGGCCCAGACAAAGACCAGCGAGATCGCGAGGGTCGATCCGGTCCGCTCCCAGATCAGCTCGGACACCGGGCGCCCCCACTCGAAGGAGTAGCCGAAGTCGCCCCGCAGGACGATGCCCGAGATCCACTTCCAGTACTGCACGATCACCGGATCATCGAGGCCGTAGGCCCGGCGCATCCGCTCGATCTCCGCCGGGTCCACCGTCTGGCCGCTGTCCGCCATCGAGGCCAGGACCGAGGTCAGGTAGTCGCCCGGCGGCAACTGGATGATCAGGAAGGCCACGATGGAGATCCCGATCATCGTCGGGATCATCAGGACGATGCGCTTGATCAGGTATCCGAGCATTCAGGCCTCCCTGCCGCTGTGGTTCACGTCCAGTCGATGCGGACCGCCTCGGCCAGGTCCAGGCCCGGCACGGTCACGACCGCGCGCCCGTCCCGGATCTCGACGGCCGCCTCGCCCCCGGCGACGAGCAGACGCGCGACCGCCCCCCGCCGCCCTTCGGGAAGCGCGACCGACACCTCCTGCCGCCCGACCGGATAGGTCTCGCGGATGGGTCCCTTCATCATCATCGGATTGGTGAGGTTGGCCAGCAGCACCAGCGTCCGCCCGTCCCCCTCCCGGGCGGCCACGTCGAGCACGCCTTTCCCCCGCACCTCGATCGACGGCGCGCGGCCCAAGGCCCAGCGCACGCAGTTCTCGATCAGCCGCCGGTGGTCGTCGGCCAGCACCTCCCAGAAGGTCGCTCCGATGTTCCAGGGGATGTGGACCACGCGCCCGCCCGCCTCCGTCTCCCGCGCCACGATGGCCGCGCCGCGCGGCTCCTCGCGCGGGTAGACCTCCTCCATGGGCAGGTCGGGAAAATCGGGGATGAAAAGGAAAGGCTGCTCGGTCCCACCGTCGGCCTCCACCGCCATGAGGCGCGTGCCCCCGATGATCCGGGTCGCGGACCCGAAGCCCTTGGCAATCGGGTGCCCCCCGTTCAGGACGACATAGGTGTTCTTCACCGGCCCCCGCATGGGCTCGGCCATCCAGCTTCCGGTGACCTCCTCCAGGCCGAAGCTCGGGCGAGGGGCGCCGGTCTCATCGGCGGTCGCGCTGGCCCCGGCCACCACGAGGCTGCCGCCCCGCCCGACCCAGTCCCGCAGCATCGCGCACTGGTCGTCGGACAGGCAGACCGCGTTCGGCAGGATCAGCACGCGGAAGCGGTCCAGCATCGCGGGCGTCATCGCATGGTCCGACACGAACTCGAAGTGAAGCCCCGCCTCCACCAGCGCGTGATAGAAGCCCAGCTCGTCCGCCTCGGCCTCGGCGCGGGCGTCCCAGGCATGGTGGCGCAGCGTCGTCGCCGCGTCGAGGATCGCGATCTCGGTCGCGGGACGCGTTGCGGCCAGATCGGCCTCCAGGCGTTCGTGCAGGCCGAATGCGCGCGCGACGGGCTCGATCCAGCGGCCGTCGGGGATGACGCCGTTGAACTTGGTGAACCACGGCAGCATCCCATGGAGAGCCCCGTCCGTGATCCAGGCCTCGATCTCCGGCCCCGTGGTGACGCTGTCCTTCCAGCGATGCACCGGCTCCTCGGGCCCGACCGAGGTGATGAGCACCACGGGGCGGTCGCGGAAGGTCGCGCGGATGCGCTTGCCGTTGCGCCCTGCCTTCCAGACCGGCTCCACCCCGTGCCGCCCCTGGTCGTCCACCACAAGGAACGGGCAGTGCTTCTCGATGAGGGCGAGGTCGAACTCCATCAGCGACGCGCCGCCCATGTTGGGGATGAAGCTCGCATGGGGCCGCACCTCCTTCACGGCCTCGTCCCAGCTCACGACCATGCGGGTCAGCACGTCCCGTCGCCACGCCGCCCAGGTCCGCCAGACCGGATCGGCCGCGTCCGAGCTTCGCGGGATCTCCTGGCCCGTCGCCGCGCCGAACCTCTGCCGGCAGGCCGCGCAGTAGCAGATGCCGTGGCCCTGCCAGCGGTTGGCGAAGATCGCGTCCACGTCGTAGTCGCGGACGATCTCGCGGACGATCTCGGGCATATAAAGGGCGTTGTAATCGCCATAGGCGCAGGTCACCCAGACATCGGGATAGGCCCAGTGGCGGCGCGGGTTGCCGTCGCGATCCACGGCCACCCATTCGGGGTGCGCGCGCGCCGCGTCGTCGTGGATGGCATGGGGATCGACCCGCGCCATCACATGCATGCCCAGGCTCCGCGCCCCGTCCACCAGCTCGCCGAAGGGGTCGCCGCCGGTGATGAAGCGGCTCACATGGTGGAACGGCACCTGGCTCGGGTAGTAGGCGACATAGCCCCCCGCGCTCAGGCAGGCCGCGTTCGACCGGGTCTCGCGGAAGATGTCGATCCACTGCGCGGGATCGAAGCGCACCGGATCGTCCTCGGCCAGGGTGAGCTGCGTCCAGCGCGTCGCGGTGCGGTACCAGTCGGGGGTACGGAGGGTGGCCGCAGTCTCCTGACGAACGTCGAGCATGGGGGTTCTCTCAGATTGCAGGCGGCTGCCGGCCCCGCGCATCGCGGGGCCGTCGAGCCGGTGGACGATTGGATTGGCTCAGCTCTTGAAGAACTGCTCGGGCCGGGCGGGCCCGGGCGTGGGCCAGCCGAAGCTGTTGGGCATCTCGTCCATGACGTTGACCATGTCGTTCTTGACGATGCCGTAGCCGTCGGGCGGCAGGCTCACGCCCCAGACCAGGAACTGCTCGGCCGCCATCTCCAGGATCTCGGCCATGATCGCCTGCTGCTCGGCCATGTCGGCGGTGGCCAGCAGGTCCTTGTAGCGCTGCTGCTGGAGCTTGATCTCCTCCGGCGGCTCGATCGCGTCGGGGTTGTCCGCCTGGCTGAACCAGAGGGCCCAGCCCTGCGCATAGAGCGAGTTCGAGGAGAACGGCACGAAGTACCGGGGGTCGAGCATTGCCGCGATGCCGCTGTTGGCGCCAAAGGTATGGGCCGTCGCGTCGAAGTCGCGCCCCTCGCGCACGCGGGTCTCCCACAGGCTGCGGTCCATGCTGCGCATCTGCGCGTCGATGCCGACCTGCTGGAACATTGGCAGCACCAGCTCGAACATGTCGAGGAAGGTCGTCCGCGCCTGGTCGATCTCGAAGATGATCGACACCCGGTTGCCCGCCGCGTCGAGGCGATACCCCTCCGAATCCTTCTCGGGCAGGATGCCGTCCAGGATCTCGTTGGCCCGCGCCGGGTCGTATTCCGTGTGCTGGGTCATGAGCCGCTCGTTGAAGAGCGGGTCCTCGGGCGAGATCGAGGGCTGCGCCGGGGCGCCCTGCCCCACGAGCACCGCGTCGATCAGCGCCTGCCGGTCGATGGCAACGGAGAGGGCCTCGCGGAACTCGCGGCGGTTGAACAGCTCGTTCTTGGCCGGGTCCGTGTGGTTGAGGTTGAGCTGGAACACCATGACGTTCGCAGCCGTCTCCTTGAGGGTGTAGAAGCGGTAGTTCCCGCTTTCCTGCGCATCGAAGAGGACGGGCTTGTTGGTCGGCGTGGTGATGTACTGGTCCATCATGTCGATCTCGCCCTGCAGGGTCTTGAGCAGGAGGACCTCCGGGTCGGCGACCATCTGGTAGACGATCCGGTCGAAGTAGGGCAGCTGCGTCCCCTCGGTGTCGACCTTGAAGTAGTAGGGGTTCCGCTCGGCCACGGCGCGCTCGGTGTTCTGGCCGGGCGCCGAGGTGAACATCCAGGCGTTGAGCGTGGGCCGGGTCGAGCTCAGGAAGAAGATGTTGTCCTGGTCGAGCCCGTGCTCCTGCTTGAAGAGCGCGATCCAGCTCTCGAACCCCCGCTCCTGGGCGAGCGCGTTGGCCTCCGGGTTGTAGCGGATGTGGAACTGCTTGAGGTAGTGCGCCGGGGCCCGCGTGATCTGGTCCTGGTTGGCCCAGGCAAGGTTCTGGAGGAAGAACCCGTTCGGTGATCCGAACACCACCCGGAAGGTCACGTCGTCTACGACCTCCAGCTTGCCGACCTCGTCCCCCGCCTGCCAGTAGGTCTGCCCCGCCGTGGTGCCGGCCTCGGGGTCGAGGAAGATGTCCTCGTACCAGAAGCGGATGTCCTCGGTGGTGTAGGGCTGGCCGTCGGACCACTTGTGCCCGCGCCGCAGGGTGAAGGTGTAGGTCCGGGCGTCCTCGCTGACCTCGTAGGACAGCGCCACGTTGGGCTCCACGCCGGACCAGTCGGGGGTGAAGCGCACCAGCGGCTCATAGGCCTGGTAGCGCACCAGCATGGACATGGAGCCTCCGCCGACCAGGGCGTGGTTCCAGGTGCCGCCCTGCTGGCCGGGCCGCTCGGTCGGGGTGATGACCAGCGGCGATTCGGGCAGGCGCTGCTCCAGCGCGGGCAGGTTGGCGGCCTCCTGAGCAACAAGCGGCAGGCCGATGAGGCACCCTCCCGCAAGGGCTGTCCCGGAGACAAGGAATCCTCGACGTGTGAACACGGTCATGACGCTCCTCCCAGATGTCGTGTGACGTGCAACTTTGCATTGTTCTTTTTTCTTACCGCTAGCTTCCCTCGCAGGTGTTCGTTAGGTAAAGCGTTATGTTCAGAAAAAGTCTCTGCGGCGCAGCACCCGGGATGGCGGCCTACCCGGCCCCATGGGTCCGTGGCAGAACGGGAGAGGGACCCCCATCGTGACCAAGGTGACGCTTCGTGTCCTGGCCGAGGAAACCGGCCTGTCCAAGTTCGCCGTGTCCCGCGCGCTGGCGGGCAAGTCGGGGGTGAGCGAGGCGACCCGGACCAGGGTGCTGGAGGCTGCCGAGCGCCTGGGCTACCGGCTCCCGGACGCGCCCCGCGCCTCGGTGCTCGGCGTGATCTTCGACGACCGCGACCACTTCAACGCCGAGCTCAACATGCAGATTCAGAGCGGCCTTCAGAGCGAGGCCGCCCAGCTGGGCTATGGCATACGGGTCCACTGGATGCAGCACGGCGAGGAGTTCGAGCATCTTCTGGAGTCGTGCAGCGGCCTTCTGGCGGTGAACATCCACGGGGACGCCGATCTGGAACGCCTCCGGGCGTGGGGGCGGCCTGTGGTCCGAAGCGGATGGATCGACCCGTTGGAGCCCGTGGACACCGTGAGCGGCACGGACCACGAAGCCGGGGCGGCGGCGGCCCGCGCCCTCCTTGAACTCGGCCATCGCGAGATCGCCTATGTCCATGGCAGCGAGAACCTTCGCGGCCGGTGGGAGCGGCTTTATGGCCTGCGGGAGGTCGTCGAGGCAACCCCGGGGGCGCGGTACCACCACATCAAGTGGTCCCCGCCGCACGGCTTCGCGCAGTGCCTGGATGATCTCCTCGGGACCGGGATCAGGCCCACGGCCTTCTTCTGCGCGCATGACGGGCTCGCGCTGACCGTGGTCACCGACCTGCTCCGTCGCGGGTGCCAGATCCCCGAGCACGCCTCCGTCATGGGATTTGGGGATTTCAGCGCGGCCCAGCTTATCCAGCCGGCCCTGACCACGATCCGGACTCCGGGGCGCAAGATCGGCATGGCCGCCGTCCGACTCCTCGATGCACGTATTCGCATTCCCGACTGGGTGCAGGGCCCCGTGCGCCTGATGATCCCGAACGAGTTCGTCCGGCGGTCGTCCACCGGACCGGCGCCCGCGTTCTGATCGGGGGCTTCAGGGGCGGCTCGGGCGCCGCCCCTCCTCCGCTGTCACATGCCTGCCTGGGAACGTCAGTCCTGGCCGGTGGGGCAGAGGCGCGATGACCCCTGCCCCGCCTGGGATCAGAGCAGCAGGTCGCTCTGCGCCAGGGCCGAGACCCCGGCGACTTCGATCGTGCCGCCCCGAAGCGAGAGGACCAGCGCGCCGTCCTCCACGGAGACCGTGCGATCCCGGGCGTCGAGGACGCCGTCGCCGCTCGTGTCGATCTCGGCCAGCGAAAGGCCCAGGCCGCGCAGGTCGATGAAGTCCTCGCCCGCCGTGAAGTCCTCGATCCGGTCGCGGCCGAACCCGCGCGCGTTGAAGACGAACAGATCGTCCCCTTCGCCGCCCGTGAGCAGGTCGTTGTCCCGCCCGCCGATGAGGATGTCGTCGCCCCCGCCGCCCCAGAGGACGTCGTTGCCATTGCCGCCGTCCAGGGTGTCGCCCCCGGCATCGAGGCCGCCCAGCGGATCGGCCGGATCGTCGCCCACGAGCCGGTCGTCGCCGTTGCCGCCCTGAAGGCGATCCTCGTCGCCCCCGCCGATCAGGATATCCGCGCCATTGCCGCCGGTGAGGAGGTCGTCCCCGTTCCCGCCGTCCAGCAGGTCGCGCCCGTTCCCGCCGGAAAGCGTCTCCGCCGAGGCGCTCGTGACGAGCAGGCTCGCCAGGACCGGGTCGTGGTCGCTGCTTGCGGTCGTGAACTCGGTGTTGACGTGGACGGCGTCGTAGAGCGCCCCGTCGAGGAGCGCGTCGGAGACGAGGATGTGGTCGATGGACTGGGAGTTGCCCTCGAAGAGGTAGGAATACCTCTCGTCCTCGGCGAGTTGGAAGGTCAAGTTGGTCAGGACGACATCGTCGGCCTCGGTGACCCCGGTCCCGTCATAGGCCAGGTCGCCTTCGAGGACCTGGAGAGGCTCCTCGAACTCGAACTCGTTGAGGTCGCCCAGCACGACGACGTTCGCGCCCGCATCCGCCGCGAGCAGGCCGTCCACGTAGCTGTTCACGGCCTGCGCCTGCGCCGCGCGCTGCTCCTCCCCCCCGTTGAGGGAGGGCTGCGTGGTGCCGGACAGCGGGGTCGATCCGCCCTTGGAGGCGAAGTGGTTGTTGATGAGCGTCACCTCCTCGTCGTTGAACTCAAAGGTGGCGGCCAGGGGCAGGCGCGAATCGTCGAACGGATTGTCGGGGTTCGTGGCCTGGTCCGTGGGGTCCACCACCGTTGCGAGCGAGCCTTCGACCAAGTCCACGCGCGCGGGGTTGTAGAGGTAGGCCGTGCGGATGTTACCCCCGGGCTCCCCGCCCGACGCGTCGTCCGTGATGAACGGGTTATCGATATAGGCGTAGCGGATCCCCGTCTCGGCGTAGATCGCGTCCACGAGGCGCTGGAGCGTCTCGCTGGCCGAGGTCACGCTTGTATTGGCCGACCCGTCGTTGTCCTGCACCTCCTGAAGGGCGATGATGTCGGGGCTGTTCAGGTTGACCGCGATGTCGCGCGCGATGGCCTCGAACTGGCCGTTGGCCACGTCCGTGTCGCCGTCCGCGTCGTTGGGGTCGAGGTTCAGGACGTTGTAGCTCGCCACGAGGAGGCGATCCTCGGAGCCGGACAGGGCCGTGACCTCTCGGGTCAGGCTGCTCTCCTCCCGCACGGTGATCGCCTCGGTGGCCAGCACTTCGTAGTTGCCGAAGCCGTAGGACAGGACGCCGGTGACGTCGTTGAGCTGCGCCCCCGCATCGACCCGCGGCACGCCCGCGGTGCCGCCGGGCGTGAAGCCGCTGTCGGCCTGCACCTGGATGCGTTCCGGGTTGAAGTCCGAGCCCGCGCCCTGGTTCGTGACGCCGAGGCCGCCTTCCCCGCCCTCGATGTTGACCGTGCCGCGCTCCGAGACGTTGGTGGCCAGAAGGCCTCCTTCGCCGTCGCT